>JAIOJO010000039.1 GCA_019911985.1 Sulfuricellaceae bacterium
GCCCATGAAGGTGAAGAAGGGGATCGCCAGCAGCGTCTGGTTGGCCATGATGCCGAAAATGCGGTCGGGCAGCGCCAGGAACAGGTGGGTGTTGAGCAAGCCCATTGCCACGCCGACCAGGCCGAACAGCAGGCCGACCGCGCCCAGCGAAAAGGCGACGGGATAACCGATCAACAGGATTACAAACAGCGTGCCGAACATGATCGGCGCCATCATTTCAAAGAGCATCAGGCTACCCTTTCCGCATGCTCGTGGGTTTCGGCGGGGACGTCTTCGGGGTGCAGCAGGAACAAGGTTTTTTTGATGATCTCGGACACGCCTTGCAGCGACAGCAGCGCGAAACCCACCGGTATCGCCAGCTTGATCGGCCAGCGTAGCAGGCCACCTTCGTCGGGCGACATTTCGCCGATGGCATACGAGGCCAAGAACATGTCCCAGGACATTTTTCCGATAAGCACAGACAGCGGCAACAGAAATACCAGGGTGCCGATAATATCGATTATCGCCTGGCCGCGCCGGGACAAGCGGCCGTAGATCACGTCGATGCGTACATGCCCGTCGTGCTTGAAGGTGTAGCCGGCGCACAGCAGGAAAATCAAGCTGAACATATACCACTGCAACTCGATAAAGGCGTTGGAGCCCATTCCGAACAGATAGCGGAATAGCGCGCTGCCCGCGCTGACCAGTACGCTCAGCAGAACCAGCCAAATGGCGGCCCGTCCGACCCATTCGTTGATTGCGTCTATCGACGCGGCGATAAATTTCACAGCCCCTCCAACGGAATTTTTTTGCGGCTTGAACAATCGATGTATCTCATTTGGTTTAGGAGCCGAAGGCGCAGGCCCTTAATTCAGAGATTCCTCAATCCGCCCTGACTTCAGCCAACAGATCGGGATGACGATTCAGCACCTTGAGCAGCTTCACCAGCGCCAATGGCGGCTTGGTTTTGCCGTTCTCGTAGCGGGAGAACGCATTGACGCCGCCACCGAAAATTTCGGCGGCTTCCCGTTGGTCAAGATCGAGTTTCTTGCGCACGCTTTCGATGAACCCAGGGTCAACAATCGCGGCATTAACCTGTTTATTGAATGCCAACATCAGATTCATCGTGCGCCGCGACTCCTCCGCATCCAGAATGGATTCGTCGCAGGCCGGGCAGAAGTCGCCCGTGACCTGGGGGAGAATAGTGGACTCGCCTTTGTAAATGTAGGGCAAATCGCGGATGTCATGCACCAGTTTTGCCGCTCCGCAGCTTGGGCACTTCATAGTCATAGCTCCTTAAAAGACACGATGAGCACATCGTCAATCACCGTCAGTTTCAGGTACACCTCACCGGCTGGCGTTGTTGGACGGTAGACGTCCTGCCACGCCTGATGATCCGCATGAGTCGTCATGCTCTTGTAGAAGTCCTCGACGGACAAGGCCAAAACCACTGCAAGCATGCCATCGAAGTCGAACCCCAACGCAGTACCCCCTTCGCGCGCGGCCTTGGTTGCTCGCACATGGCCCGCATTGATCATAGCCTTCACAACGGTCAGCTTGCAGTGAGGGGTGCCTTTCTCCATAAAATGGAATTTAACCTAGTAGGTTATATTTGGCAAGTAGATTATAAGGATGTTTCGCATTCGCACGCACGGGAGACGGTTGCTGCTTACGTCTGCGCGTCTAGAATGCTCCAGAGACACGAAAGGTAGGTTTCTCCCCATTTTAAGAAATTTCGGCCCCCTCTCTTGAAATCCGCATGCTTTGCACCATCTTTACAGGAATCGACCATTAGGAGGGATGAATGCAAGCAGAACAACCGTCTAACGAGCCGCAAGAAGTTCAAGATGCCGCGACAGATTCGTCGCAGCCGTCCGATGCAGCGGCAGAACTCAGCACCGAGGAATTGCTCGCCCAAGCGCAGCAAACGGCCGAAGAACACCGCAATTCATGGCTGCGCGCCTTGGCCGACGCCGACAATATCCGTAAGCGCGCCCAATTGGACGTGTCCAATGCCCACAAATACGCGCTGGAAAATTTCTCCAAAGAGCTGCTGAGCGTCAAAGACAGCCTGGAAGCCGCGCTGGCCGTGGAAACTGCCACGCTGGATTCGATCAAGGACGGCGTAGACCTGACGCTTAAGCAACTGAACAGCGTTTTGGGCAAATTCAAGATCACCGAGATCAACCCGGTGGGCGAGAAGTTCGACCCCCATCGCCACCAAGCGATGACGATGATCGAGAGCGACGCCGCCCCGAATACCGTGGTCAATGTTCTGCAAAAGGGCTACTTGTTGGACGATCGCGTGATCCGTCCGGCCCTGGTGGTGATTGCAAAACCCTGACAAGGGGCTTGAAATTCGATTCAACACCCACACTTATCAGCCAAGCTAACTCATTCGTAACAAAGGAAAAGATCATGGGAAAAATTATTGGTATCGACTTGGGCACAACCAACTCCTGCGTAGCCGTGATGGAAAACGGCCTGCCGAAGGTCATCGAAAACGCTGAAGGCGCGCGCACCACACCGTCCATCATCGCTTACACCGAAGAAGGCGAAGTTCTGGTCGGCGCTCCGGCCAAGCGCCAGGCGGTGACCAATCCGCACAACACGCTGTTTGCGGTTAAGCGCCTGATCGGCCGCCGCTTCGACGAGAACGCGGTGAAGAAAGACATCGAATTGATGCCCTTCAAGATCGTCAAGGCCGACAACAACGACGCCTGGGTGGAAGCGCGCGGCAAGAAAATGGCACCGCCTGAAGTTTCCGCTCAAGTCTTGCGCAAGATGAAAAAAACCGCCGAGGATTACCTGGGCGAAGAAGTCACCGAGGCCGTGATTACCGTTCCCGCCTACTTCAACGACTCGCACCGCCAAGCCACCAAGGACGCCGGCCGTCTCGCCGGTCTGGACGTCAAGCGCATCATCAACGAGCCGACCGCGGCGGCGCTGGCTTTCGGCATGGACAAGAAGGAAGGCGACCGTAAGATCGCGGTATATGACTTGGGCGGCGGCACCTTCGACATTTCCATTATCGAAATCGCCGAAATCGAAGGCGAGCACCAGTTCGAGGTGCTGTCCACCAACGGCGACACCTTCCTCGGCGGCGAGGACTTCGACCAGCGCGTGATCGACTACCTGGCGGACGAGTTCAAGAAAGAGCAAGGCGTGGATTTGCGCAAGGACGTGCTGGCGCTGCAACGCCTGAAAGAAGCGGCGGAAAAAGCCAAGATCGAGCTCTCCAGCGCGCAGCAGACCGACGTCAACCTGCCTTACATCACGGCTGACGCGAGCGGGCCTAAGCACCTGAATGTGAAGATCACCCGCACCAAGTTCGAAAGCCTGGTGGAAGATCTGCTGGACCGCACCATCGAGCCTTGCAAAATCGCCATCAAGGATGCCGGCCTGAAAGTCTCCGACATCAGCGACGTGATTCTGGTGGGCGGCATGACTCGCATGCCCAAGGCGATGGAAAAAGTTAAGGAATTCTTCGGCCAGGACCCGCGCCGCGACGTCAACCCGGACGAGGCCGTGGCCGTTGGCGCAGCGATTCAGGGCGGCGTGCTGAAGGGCGATGTGAAAGATGTGCTGTTGCTGGACGTGACCCCTTTGTCGTTGGGCATCGAAACCCTGGGCGGCGTGATGACCAAGCTGATCCAGAAAAACACCACGATTCCGACCAAGGCATCGCAAGTGTTTTCCACCGCCGACGACA
Source organism: Sulfuricellaceae bacterium (assembly GCA_019911985.1). Taxonomy (GTDB): domain Bacteria; phylum Pseudomonadota; class Gammaproteobacteria; order Burkholderiales; family UBA9220; genus JAIOJO01. The sequence continues at coordinate 3,692 of JAIOJO010000039.1, forward strand.
ACCAGTCGGCCGTAACCATCCACGTGCTGCAGGGCGAGCGCGAAATGTCCTCCGGCAATAAGAGCCTGGGCCAGTTCAATCTGTCCGACATACCACCGGCACCACGCGGCATGCCGCAGATCGAAGTGACTTTCGACATCGACGCCAACGGCATCCTGCACGTATCCGCCAAGGACAAGGCGACAGGCAAGGAAAACAAGATCAAGATCCAAGCCAGCTCGGGCTTGACCGACGAGGAAATCCAGAAAATGGTTAAGGACGCCGAAGCCCATGCTGAGGAGGATCACAAGGCCTTCGAACTGGTTTCCGCTCGCAACAGTTGCGACGGCATGATCCATTCGGTGCGGAAGTCGCTCAGCGAATACGGCGACAAGCTCGACGCAGGCGAAAAGGAAAAAATCGAAGCGGCGATGAAGGAAGCAGAGGACGCTCTCCAGGGCAGCGACAAGGAATTGATCGAAGCCAAGTCTCAGGCGCTTTCCGAAGCTTCGCACAAGCTGGCGGAAAAAATGTACGCCGCGAGCGGCGAACAACAAGCGCAACCAGGCGGCTCGGCCGAAACCGGCGGCCACAAAGGCGGTGACGATGTCGTCGATGCCGAGTTCGAGGAAGTCAAAGACGAGAAAAAGTAAGCACACCTGTTAAACTAGCGGGCGCCATGAATTCGTAGAATGCCTCTGCGGATTTTTGGCGCTCTTGTGCTATGAGGTAAGGGAAGTATGTCAAAACGCGATTTTTACGAAATCCTCGGCGTCAGCAAGACGGCCAGCGAGGAGGAGATCAAAAAAGCCTACCGCAGGCTCGCCATGAAACACCACCCGGACCGCAATCCGGACGACCCCAAGGCGGAGGAGTCCTTCAAGGAAGCCAAGGAAGCCTACGAAATGCTTTCCGACGCCAATAAACGCGCGGCCTACGACCAGTACGGCCATGCCGGCGTCGATCCGCAAGCTCACCAGGGTGGCGGCGCTGGCTTCAGCGGTGGATTTGCCGATGCTTTCGGCGATATTTTCGGCGATATTTTCGGTGCGGGCGGCGGCGGCAGGCGTTCGTCCAATGTGTACCGCGGCGCCGATCTGCGCTACAACCTGGAAATCAGCCTGGAAGAAGCCGCGCACGGCACGGAAACCAAGATTCGCATCCCCACCCTGGAAGAATGCGAAACATGCCATGGCACGGGCGCCAAGCCCGGCACTCAGCCGATGACTTGCGCAACCTGCGGCGGTCACGGCCAAGTGCGCATGCAACAGGGATTTTTCTCCATCCAGCAAGCCTGCCCGAAATGCCAAGGCAGCGGTAAAACCATATCCTCACCCTGTGCGTCCTGCCATGGCGAAGGCCGCATCAAGCGGCAAAAAACCTTGTCGGTTAAAATCCCGGCCGGCGTGGACGAAGGCGACCGCATTCGCTTGGCGGGCGAAGGCGAAGCAGGCGTCAACGGCGGCCCGGCCGGCGATCTTTACGTTGTGATACACATCAAGGCGCATGCGGTGTTCCAGCGCGATCACAACGACCTGCATTGCGAAATGCCGATTAGTTTTTGCGTAGCAGCGCTAGGCGGCGAAATTGAGATTCCTACGCTCGACGGCAGCGCCAAGCTGAAAATTCCAGCAGAAACGCAAAGCGGCAAGGTGTTCCGCCTGCGCGGCAAGGGGATCAAAGGAGTGCGCAGCAATAGCTTCGGCGACTTGCTCTGCCACGTCGCGATTGAAACGCCGGTCGAATTGACCGATAGGCAAATCGAATTGCTGCACGAATTCGATGCCATCAGCCAGCAAAATCAATCTCGCCACCACCCCAAATCGAAGTCGTGGATGGACAAAGTTAAGACCTTTTTTGCCCATTAATTGACTACATTGCCTAGTGGAGCAAAAAACCCGGTGACCGGCCCCAGATGGCCGGTCACCTCTTTTCCCACTAGCCAAGCTTAGACAGCTCGACAGCATCACCGATAGCAAAACCGTAAGTTTCTGCCGCACTAGCGCGATTCAGCGCCAATTCCACCAGCCCCAGACTGTTCTCGTACCAAAAGGCTCGGCCGTTCTCTGCATCTGAAAATGTCCGTGCATAAACCATTTCCACGCCCCTACATGAGTAGCCTACCTCACGCGCCACAGATTGCGCCCTGATGCCTGCTATCGCGTTGCCGTAGTGATCTATGTATATGATTTGGCCTAAATCCGTATTTTCGAATTCGATGGCGAGTTTGCTCAATGGCTCTAACGCGCCGGACGGCAAGGTATTCGTTGCTAGCCAGCCAGCTACCGGAGCGAAAAGATCTCGGCCATGAAACGAGCTAGACAATGCCTCCGGCCGCCATCGTATCCGATAGATTTGTGTTTCGCGCGCCCGTGCGGCCACTATGGACAGCAAGCCATTATCCGGGCCTACAAAGTACTTGCCGTCAGCATAGACCACAACCGCATCGCGTGATCCGCCGACGCCCGGATCAACCACAGCGAACACAACAGAAGCGGCGGCTAAGTGCTCGGACAATGCAAACAGTAAGTGCGCGCTTGCCAGGGGATTGTAAAGAGGCGCCTGGTGCAATAAATCGATGACGGGCGCGGCTGGGGCGTGCCGCAGTAAAGCGCACTTGACTTGGCCAACGTAGAAATCATTTATGCCAAAGTCTGTAAATAAGTGGATTGCCATGCAGGCAGAATAGCATAATAAAAAAGCCGACTTGCGTCGGCTTTTTTATTGAAATCGCTCAATGAAAATCAGGAAGCAACAGACTCGACATCGACCGCTTCGCTCAATTCAGGGCGATCAACCAGTTCGATCAAGGCCATGGGGGCATTATCGCCATGACGGAAGCCGAACTTCATGATACGAGTATAACCGCCATTACGGCTTTGGTAGCGCGGCCCAATCAGATCAAACAACTTGACCACCATGTCGCGATCGCGCAGACGGGCAAAAGCCAAGCGGCGATTGGCAACGGACGGTGCCTTAGCCAAAGTGATCAGCGGCTCGACGACGCGACGCAACTCCTTGGCCTTAGGCAAAGTCGTTTTAATGGCTTCATGGCGCAACAAGGAACCAGCCATATTGCGAAACATGGCGACGCGATGGCTGCTCGTGCGATTGAGTTTACGGTAACCGGAACGGTGACGCATGATATTCCCTCTTTCTTATGGCTTTTCTAAACCGGCTGGTGGCCAGTTTTCGAGTTTCATTCCCAGCGTCAGACCCTTAGACGCCAGAATATCCTTGATTTCATTAAGCGATTTACGACCCAAATTAGGGGTCTTCAGCAGCTCTGTTTCTGTCCGCTGTATGAGATCGCCAATGTAGTAAATATTTTCCGCTTTCAAGCAATTGGCAGAACGTACCGTCAGCTCCAAATCATCGACAGGACGCAGCAAGATCGGGTCGACTTGAGGCGCACGCGGCGCTTCAACCGCTGTTGGAGTACCCTTAAGGTCGGCAAATACTGACAATTGGTCAACCAGAATACGTGCCGCGTAGCGAACCGCTTCTTCCGGCTCAATTACACCGTTGGTTTCGATATCGATAACCAATTTATCGAGATCGGTACGCTGTTCAACGCGCGCACTTTCAACCGCATAACTAACACGGCTAACCGGGCTAAACGATGAATCGAGCTGGATGTTGCCGACGATTTGCTCGCTGTCCGGCGAACGGCGAAGCGTAGCCGGTTGGTAGCCAAGGCCTTGTTCGACATTGATTTCGATGCTTAACTTTCCACCTTTGGTAAGGTGAGCAATCACATGATCGGGATTAACGATCTCAACATCATGGCTCGCTTCGATATCGCCAGCCGTCACCAAGCCTTCACCCTCTTTTACAAGCCGGAGAATAGCTTCTGTACGGTTGTGCAGCTTAAGGGAAATGCCCTTTAGATTAAGCAAAATATCGACTACGTCTTCCTGAACACCTTCCAGCGTCGAGTACTCATGAACTACGCCGTCGATTTTAACGCTGGTAATAGCGTAGCCGGGCATAGAAGACAGCAGAATACGGCGTAGTGCGTTACCCAGAGTGTGGCCGTAGCCACGCTCGAAAGGTTCCATGGTGATTTTCGCACGTACAGGCGAAATATTTTCAACGTCCACCAGACGCGGCTTCAGTAATTCTTCGGCAATGCTTTGCATGCTTTGTTTCCTCTTGTACTAGATTACTTCGAGTACAATTCGATCACGAGATGTTCGTTGATGGTTGCTGGCAACTCGGACCGCTGTGGTTTTGCCTTGTAAACGCCTTTCAGGCCTTTAACATCGACTTCAATCCACTCAGGGAAACCGCGCTGTTCCGCGGCTTCAACAGCAGCCTTGACACGCAAATGCGCTTTAGCTTTTTCAGCCACTTCAACAACATCGCCTGGACTGACCATGAAGGACGGTATATTTACGCGTCGACCATTAACCAGGATTCCGTTATGACGAACTACTTGGCGTGCCTCGCTACGTGAAACACCGAAGCCCATACGATAAGCAACGTTATCCAAGCGGCTTTCCAGCAGTTGCAACAAGTTCTCGCCAGCTACGCCTTTAAGACGATCTGCATCGAAATAATACTTGCGGAACTGCTTTTCAAGAATGCCATACGTGCGGCGCAGCTTTTGCTTTTCGCGCAATTGCACGCCATAGTTGGAAACGCGATTGACACGTTTCTGTCCGTGCTGACCAGGTGCATAGGCGCGGCGTTCCATGGAACACTTCTCGGTAAAGCATTTCTCACCTTTGAGAAACAGCTTTTCACCTTCTCTACGGCACTGGCGACACTTGGAATCAAGATTTCTAGCCAAGATTGCTCTCCTGCATTTCAGATACGACGTTTCTTGGGCGGACGACACCCGTTATGAGGCACCGGAGTCATATCCGCGATGCTCGTGATTTTGAATCCTACTCCGTTCAGCGCACGAACAGCCGAGTCG
>JAIOJO010000040.1 GCA_019911985.1 Sulfuricellaceae bacterium
GTCATGACTATCGCCTACTTTGACCGTCTTGGCGTACCCCGTCTCTCATGACCTCAACTTCTCGAACCGCCCGGTGCGGACCCGCATGCCGGGTGGTGTGGCAGGGGCGCAGTCTTTATTGACTGCCCCCTATGCCGATGATTCCTCACGCCGAGGCGTCGTCGATGATGAGTAAATCGTTGTCGCGGGCAAATCCCATCAGGAAGTTGAAGGCGAGCGGCTCCACCTCGCGCAATCCGCGTTGTACGGCGACGCTCTTAATGCCGTCGATAGAGGTGGGGCGGACGTAAGGGGAGTAGCTCATGCGGTTGTCTTGGCCGAAGGAGGTGAGGACGCCGGCCAGGCGTTCTGCCCAGTCGCTGGGGCGAAAGGTTTTCCCCGAGGAGGTCACGCCTTTGATGAAAATTTCGGAAGAAGGTGTGCTCATGATGGTCGGCATTTTACCAGAACCCTAAGTAATCGTTGATGGCTGAATAAGAAATTCTTATTTCGGGTTTCCCCGGCGAGATTCGCGGGAGCGCTGAAAATTAGGGTGCCCGTGCGCGCTGGCGGCGCTGGACTGCGGCAAAATAGGTGGCCGTGACCAGGCGCATTTTGGCGTGGTCGCTGCCGTCTGCTTTTTCAGCCTGCAACAATGTGCCGGAGCGGTCCCATTCCAGGTGAGTATTGGCCGCTTTGCGATCGCTGCCGACAAACGAGTCGAGGAGCGATGGCGCTTGTTCGCCGCCGTTTTTCGCCGCGGGCGCGGGCGGGCCGTAGCGGGCCGTGAACTCCGCCAGCGCCGCCGCGAACGCCGTGCTGGGGAACTGGGCAGTCATCATGGAGAGCCGGTCGGCAAAGAAGTAAAAGGTGTAAGAGGCCGCTTCGCCGCCGATTAATCCGAGGTGGGCCGCTGCCGTGCTGGTGCTTGAAGCCTGGCACAGGCGGTCGCTCCAGATAATGCTGTTTTTGCATGAGAGTTCGGGTTGACGCTCCAGCAGTTCGCGCTCCGATAGCCCGAGCGGAATGCCTTGCAGCGTGAGGGGGTCTGTGAGGGGCTCGGCTCCAAGGGATACGGCAGCCTGCGTCAGGAGAGACAGGAGAAGCAAGAAGCGCTTGAGCGGCATAGTTTCGAGCAAGCAGAGAACCCCGCTTACACAATTAAATGTGGTACCGAGAGTCGGGGTCGAACCGACACGCCCTTGCGGGCACTGGATTTTGAGTCCAGCGCGTCTACCAATTCCGCCATCCCGGCACATGGGAAAGACGGGATTATTCCTGAAATTGCTGTTCTCGGCAAGCCCCTGCCTGAATTATCATACCGGTACGATCTAATATAAAGCCCCGATTCGATGCGCACGGACGAATTCGATTTTGACCTCCCTCCCGAACTGATTGCCCAATTCCCGGCGCAGCAGCGCAACCAGAGCCGCTTGTTGCGCGTGGACGGCGCGCGCCTGAGCGACGAGATGTTTATCGACTTGCCCCGCTTTGTCGCCCAAAACGACGTGCTGGTGTTCAACGATACCAAGGTCATCAAGGCGCGGCTGTTCGGCGTGAAGGATAGCGGCGGCAAGGTGGAGCTGCTGGTGGAACGAGTGCTGGACGATCGGCACGCGCTGGCCTTCATCCGCGCCAGCCACGCCCCCAAGCCGGGCATGCGGCTACGCCTGGCCGATGCCTTCGACGCGGAAGTGCTGGAGCGCAACGACGATTTGTACCGCTTGCGATTCGATCCCCCGGCCGCGTCCGGCGAAGTCAGCGTGCTGGATCTGCTGGAACGCCACGGCAGCCTACCGTTGCCGCCTTACATCGCCCATGCTGCGGGCGGCGAGGACGAAACCCGTTACCAGACGGTCTATGCGCGCCACGCCGGCGCCGTGGCCGCGCCCACCGCCGGTTTGCATTTCGACGACGCGATGCTGCAAGCCCTACGCGAAAAAGGAGCGGGCATCGCCCATGTGACCCTGCACGTGGGTGCGGGCACCTTTCAGCCGGTGCGCGCCGAGCATATCGCCGACCACAAAATGCACAGCGAGCGCTACAACATTCCAGCCGAAACGGTGGCGGCTATCCGCGCCGCGAAGAAGGCTGGGGGGCGCGTGGTGGCGGTGGGAACCACCAGTCTGCGCGCGCTGGAATCCGCCGTGCGGGACGGCGAACTGCGCGCGGGCAGCGGCGAGACCGATATTTTCATCACGCCCGGCTACCGTTTCCGCGTCGTGGAGCGCCTGCTCACCAACTTTCACTTGCCCAAGTCCACCTTGCTGATGCTGGTATCCGCTTTCGGCGGTTTGGACAATCTGCGCCGGGCCTACCGCCATGCAGTGGAACAGCGCTACCGCTTTTTCAGTTACGGCGACGCGATGCTGATCGAGCGGCAAGTTCTAAGCGGCCGCCGTCACCTTGCCGTAGCCTGCGGCGGCGGAAAATCTGTTAGCATGATTCGCTGAATGCGGGAGGAAATCGTCATGGACGCCTATGTTTATTGGTTCGTGCTGGGCTTGATTTTGCTGGGTTTGGAGCTGGCGACCGGCACTTTTTATATGCTGGTTATGGCGCTAGCCGCCAGTGCGGGCGGCCTGGCGGCCTACTTCGGCTTGCCGCAGGCCCTGCATTTCGTGGCCGCTGCCGCGGTTGGCTTCATCGGCACCCTGCTGTTACGGAAAGCCAGGGCCTCCATGCTCGAAACGCCGGAACCCGGCCTCGATGCCGGCCATAGCGTGAAAGTGGTGGCTTGGCGCGAAGACGGCACGGTGCGCGTTTTTTACCGCGGCGCCGAGTGGGACGCCGAACTCGAATCGCCCGACACGCCCCGCGACGGGACCTTATACATCCGCGAGGTGCGCGGCAGCCTATTGATACTTACCCATAGCAAGCAAGACGCCGTTTAACCAAGGAGATCGATTATGGAAATTGCCGTATTCATACTGGCCGCCGTTGTCATTTTTATAACCAAGGCGGTAAAAGTGGTGCCGCAGCAATACGCCCTGGTGGTGGAGCGCTTGGGCAAGTTCCATGCGGTGTTGGCGCCCGGCCTGACCGTCGTGATGCCGTTTATCGACCGCGTTGCCTACAAGCACATGCTCAAGGAAGTTCCCCTGGACGTGCCGAGCCAGATTTGCATCACCCGCGACAACACCCAGTTGCAAGTGGACGGCATCCTGTATTACCAGGTCACCGACCCGCGCCTGGCCTCCTACGGTACCAGCAACTACGTCATGGCCATCACCCAGTTGGCCCAAACCACGCTGCGTTCGGTGATCGGCAAAATGGAGCTGGACAAAACTTTCGAAGAGCGCGACATGATCAATCAGTCGGTCGTTGCCGCCTTGGACGAAGCGGCGGCCAGTTGGGGCGTGAAGGTGCTGCGCTATGAGATCAAGGATCTTACGCCGCCGAAGGAAATCCTCCACGCGATGCAGCAGCAGATTACCGCCGAGCGGGAAAAGCGCGCGCTGATCGCCGCCTCCGAAGGGCGCAAGCAGGAGCAGATCAACATCGCCGCCGGCGAGCGCGAAGCTTCCATCCAGCGTTCCGAGGGCCAGAAGCAAGCGGCCATCAACAATGCCCAGGGCGAAGCCGAAGCCATCAAGGCGGTCGCCGACGCCAGCGCCCAAGCCATCCAGAAAATCGCCCAGGCGATCCAGTCTCCCGGCGGCATGGACGCGGTCAACCTGAAAGTGGCGGAAAAATACGTCGAAGCCTTCTCGGGCGTCGCCAGGCAGGGCAACACGCTGATCTTGCCGGGGAACCTGGCCGACATGGGTTCCATGGTGGCGGCGGCGATGAGCATCGTGAAGGGGCAAAAGTAGGCTGTGCCCCTCGGGCCGCAGGCCGCGCATCTTGTCAAAAACGCGTGGGCCTTAATTCCAAATGGGGGCGGCAAGCCTTTGCGGCGGTTCCCGGTTCGTTAAACTCCATTTTTCTCCGCTTAATCATTCCTCAGCCATGAAATTTACGCTCCATACCACCGACCGCCTGGCTCGCCGCGGCACCCTGCAACTGGCCCACGGCACGGTCGAAACGCCCGCCTTCATGCCGGTCGGCACCTACGGCACGGTCAAGGCGATGTCGCCCGCCGAATTGAAGGAAATCGGCGCGCAGATCGTGCTCGGCAACACTTTTCACCTGTGGCTGCGGCCGGGCTTGGAGGTGATAGCCGCGCACGGCGGCTTGCATCGCTTCATGGGATGGGACGGGCCGATACTCACCGATTCCGGCGGATTTCAGGTGTTCAGCCTGGGCGAACTGCGCAAAATCAGCGAGGAGGGCGTGAAGTTCCAATCGCCGGTGAACGGCGACCGTTGCTTTCTCACTCCGGAGGAGTCGATGCGCATCCAGAAAGTGCTGAACTCCGACATCGTGATGATTTTCGACGAATGCACGCCGTATCCGGCGGATTTTCAGCGGGCCGCGGACTCCATGCGCCTATCCCTGCGCTGGGCGGAGCGCAGTAAGCGCGCCCACGAGGGAAACGCCAATGCTTTGTTCGGCATCGTTCAGGGCGGCATGCACGAAGCCTTGCGCGACGAATCGCGGCGGGAATTGGTGAACATCGGCTTCGACGGCTTCGCCATCGGCGGCCTGTCCGTGGGCGAACCGAAGGAGGATATGCTGCGCATTCTCGACCACACGGCCGTTCAATTGCCCGCGGATAAGCCGCGCTACCTGATGGGGGTGGGTACCCCGGAAGACCTGGTGGATGCGGTGGAGCGCGGCATCGATATGTTCGACTGCGTGATGCCGACGCGCAACGCGCGCAACGGCTGGCTGTTTACCCGCCACGGCACGGTGAAGATCAAGAACGCCCAATACCGCACCGACTTGCGCCCCGTGGACGAGGAATGCGCATGCTACGCCTGCCGGAATTTTACCCGGGCTTACCTGCACCATTTGCACCGTCTCGGCGAAATTCTCGGCGCGCGGCTGAATACCATCCATAATCTGCATTATTATCAGGAATTGATGGCCGGGATACGCGTAGCGATTGCGCAGCAGCGCTACGCCGAGTTCGCGGCGGCCTTCCGTCAAGCGCGCGTAAGTTCGTCGTGCTAGAATGCGCGGGTCGGTTTTGACCAAAATGGAGAAACAATATGCTGTTTAACTTCGCTCACGCCGCCGATGGGGCCGCGTCGCCCGAACAGGGAATCATGAGTTTCCTGCCGCTGATCGTTATTTTCGTGCTGTTTTATTTCATGCTGATCCGCCCGCAGATGAAGCGCGCCAAAGAGCAGAAAAACATGTTGGAAGCCCTGCAGAAGGGCGATGAAGTCGTGACGTCCGGCGGGATCATGGGCAAAGTGGTGAAAGTGTCGGAGAGCTCCGTGAGCGTGGAAATCGCCGAGAACACCGTGGTGTTGGTTCAGAAAGCCACGATTCAAACCTTGCTGCCCAAGGGCACGATTAAAAGCAGCGTTTAACGCGACGCGCTCCACGGCGGCGGGGATGGCCCCGATGCCGGTGCGACGGCCGTGAATACTCCTCTATAACCACCCTTCAGATCGCTTATGAACCGCTACCCCCTGTGGAAATACATCGTTATTGCCGTGGCCTTGCTGTTCGGCTTTTTCTATACGCTCCCCAATTTTTACGGCGAGTCGCCCGCCGTGCAAATCTCCCCGGCGCGCGCCTCGAATACGGTAGACCCGGCGCTGTTGACCAAGGTTGAAGGCATGCTTGCCGCCGGAAAAATCGCCTATCAAGGCACCCTGCTCGACGCATCCGGCGTCAAGATACGTTTCGCCGATTCCGATACCCAGTTGAAAGCCAAGGATTTGTTGCAGTCGCAACTGGGCGATGGCTATACCGTGGCGCTCAATCTGCTGGCCCGTTCCCCGGCCTGGCTGACCGACATGCGCGCCTTGCCGATGTACCTCGGCCTGGATTTGCGCGGCGGGGTGCATTTCCTGCTGCAAGTGGATATGAAAGCCGCCGCCGATAAATCGCTGGAGCGCATGACCGGCGACATCCGCAGCGCCTTGCGCGAGCAGAAGATTTCCTATAGCGGCGTGAACCGCGTCGGCAGCCAGCTTAAAGTCAAGTTCAACGATGCCGACGCGCGCGCCAAGGGATTGGCGGAGCTGAATAAATCGGTTCCCGATCTGGATTTCAAGGAGGAAACCGACGGCGGCGATCTTTACTTGGCGGGCAGCCTCAAGCCGGTTGCACTGAAGCGTCTGCAGGATTACGCATTGCAACAGAACATCGTCACCTTGCGTAACCGGGTAAACGAGCTGGGCGTGGCCGAGCCGATTATCCAGCAGCAGGGAAACGACCGCGTCGTGGTGCAGTTGCCCGGCGTGCAGGATACCGCCAAGGCGAAAGAAATTCTGGGCCGCACCGCCACGCTGGAAATCCGCATGGTGGACGAGGAGCATGATGTCGCCGCCGCGCTGCAGGGCCAAATTCCTTACGGCACCGAACTGTATACCGAACGCAACGGATTGCCCTTGCTGGTGAAGAAGAACGTTGTGCTGACCGGCGAATACATCAGCAACGCGCAGCCCGGCTTCGACGGCCAGACCGGCGAGCCGGCGGTGCATATCACCCTCGACGGCCGCGGCGCCCGCATTTTCCAGCAAGTAACGCGGGATAACGTCGGCAAGCGCATGGCGATTTTGCTGATCGAAAAAGGCAAGGGCGAGGTCATCACCGCCCCGGTGATCCGCGGCGAAATCGGCGGCGGTAGGGTGCAAATCAGCGGCCGCATGACCACGGCCGAAGCCAACGATGTGTCCTTGCTGCTGCGCGCCGGCGCCTTGGCCGCGCCGATGGAGATCGTCGAGGAGCGCACCGTCGGACCGAGCCTGGGCGCGGAGAACATCCAGAAGGGCTTTCATTCGACGATGATCGGTTTTGCCGCCATCGCCTTGTTCATGGCGGTCTATTACCGGCTGTTCGGGCTGTTTTCGATCGTGGCGCTGGGCGTCAATATCTTGCTGCTGGTGGCCGTGCTGTCGCTGATGCAGGCGACTCTGACCTTACCCGGCATCGCCGGTATCGCCTTGACGGTGGGTATGGCGATCGACGCCAACGTGCTGATTATCGAGCGCATCCGCGAGGAGATGCGCAACGGCAATTCGGCGCAGGCGGCGATCCATGCCGGATACGACCGCGCATTCGATACCATCTTGGACTCCAATATCACCACGCTGATCGCCGGTATCGCGATGTTCTGGCTAGGTTCCGGGCCGGTGCGCGGTTTTGCGGTGACGCTGTGCATCGGCATTGTGACCTCGATGTTCAGCGCCATCATGGTTTCCCGCGGGATCGTAAACTTGATTTACGGACGCCAGGCGCGGCTGACGAAACTGTCGATTTAAGGACACTGAACCGCTGCAAGGCCGCAAGCCCCTGCTTGCGGAGAGCGGCGGGTAATTAAAAGGATATCGATATGCTTGAGGTTTTTAATATCAAACGCGACATCCCCTTCATGAAGTACGCGAAGGTGACCTCGATTGTTTCTGCGCTGACCTTTGTCGCCGCCGTGGCGGCCCTGGCTTTCCAGGGTTTGAACCTGGGCGTGGATTTCACCGGCGGAACGGTGATGGAAGTGAATTACGGGCAGGCGGCCGATTTGCATAAAATCCGCGCTGTACTGGAGACGCAGGGTTTCAAAGAAGCGGCCGTGCAGAACTTCGGCTCCGCCCGAGACGTGATGATCCGTTTGCCGGTGAAGGAAGGCGTGACCAGCGCGCAATTGAGCGACCAGGTAATCGGCCTGCTACGCCAGTCGGATGCCAGCGTGAACTTGCGCCGGGTCGAGTTTGTCGGCCCGCAGGTAGGCAAGGAACTGTTCAACGATGGCGCGCTGGCGCTGTTGATGGTGTCTATCGGCATCATGATCTACTTGGCGGTTCGTTTCGAATGGCGCTTCGCGGTCGGGGCTATCGTCGCCACCGCCCACGACGTGGTCATTATTCTCGGCTTGTTCGCGTTCTTCCATTGGGAGTTCACCTTGACCGTGCTGGCGGCGGTGCTGGCGATACTCGGCTACTCGGTCAACGACACCGTGGTGGTGTACGACCGGATCCGGGAAAATTTCCACAAGATGCGCAAAACCACGGTTCCCGTGCTGATCGACAACGCCATCACCCGTACCCTGTCGCGTACCGTGATCACCCACGTGACTACCCAGTTGATGGTGTTCGCGATGCTGTTCCTAGGGGGCGAAACGCTGTTTTATTTCTCCCTGGCGCTGACTATCGGCATCGTGGTGGGCACCTATTCATCGGTGTTGGTCGCCAGCCCTATCGTGATGTGGCTGGGCATATCCCGCGAAAATTTCCTCAAGCCGGAAAAAAAGGAAGCAGCGGATGAACTGCCCTAAGCAGGCCTTGTCGTTTTGATGGAGATTTTTCAACTGCTGACCCATTTGGATCAGCATCTTCTAAATCTGGCACAGGTCTACGGCACCTGGATTTACCTGATTCTATTCCTGATCGTCTTTGCCGAAACCGGCTTGGTGGTCGCGCCTTTTCTGCCCGGCGATTCGCTGCTGTTCGTGACCGGCGCGCTGGCGGGAACGGGGGCCTTGCACCCGGGCATCCTGCTCGGCTTGCTGCTCGCCGCGTCCTTTCTCGGGGATAACACCAATTACTGGATAGGGCGCTATTTCGGGCCGAGGATTTTTCATAGCAAAACCTCGCGCCTATTGAATCGCCAGCATTTGGAGCTGACCCACGCCTTCTACCGCAAGCACGGCGGCAAGGCGATTATCCTGGCGCGCTTCTTCCCGATTATCCGTACTTTCGCGCCCTTCGTCGCGGGCGTGGGCCGCATGGATTACCGCCAATTCCTGCCTTACAGTTTTGCCGGCGGGCTGGCCTGGGTCGGCTTCTTCGTCCTGAGCGGATATTTTTTCGGCAACATCCCCGCCGTGAAACAAAATCTGAGCTTGGTGATGTTGGGCATCATTGCGGTTTCGCTGTCGCCGGGCTTGTTCCATTTTTTACGTCAGCGTTTGCGTCGCGGCTGAATCCCATCGCGTTGATATTGGCCGGTCAGGCCCGGACCGCTGTGTTCCCGGCTCGGGTATAATCTTAAGAAGCTGTTCAATCGATAGGGTAAAGAGATTATGGAAAAGAAAAAATTCCGCTTGGTCACGCGCAGCGATTTCGACGGTTTGGTCTGCGCCGTGTTGTTGAAGCAACTGGATATGCTCGGCGACATCAAATTCGTCCATCCCAAGGACATGCAGGACGGCAAGATCGAGATCGGGCCGGACGACATCACCACTAATCTGCCTTATGTGGCGGGCGCGCACCTGGCTTTCGACCATCACTTGTCCGAAACACTGCGCAACGAACGCCACGAGAACCATATCATCGACCCGAATGCGCCGTCAGCCGCGCGGGTCGTGTACGACTACTACGGCGGCCGCAAGGCCTTCCCCGCCGCTTGGGACGACATGATGGCGGCAGTAGACAAGGCCGACGCCGCCCAGTTCTCCCGTGACGAAATCCTCCATCCCGCCGGCTGGGTGCTGCTCAATTACCTGATGGACGCGCGCACCGGCTTGGGACGCTTCCGTGATTTCCGGGTTTCCAACTACCAGTTGATGATGGATTTGATCGACTACTGCAAGAACCACGGCATCGACCAGATCATGCAATTGCCCGATGTCAAGGAACGTTCGGATATGTACTTCGAGCACGAGCCCAAGTTCAAGGAGCAATTGCTGCGCTGCGCCAAGGTGCACGGCAACTTGGTGGTGCTCGACTTGCGCCGCGAAGAAACCATCTATGCCGGCAACCGCTTTATGATCTACGCGTTGTTTCCCGAAACCAATATTTCCATCCACGTGCTATGGGGCGTGAAACAGCAGAACACCGTGTTCGCCACCGGCAAGTCCATCCTCAACCGCAGCTCGAAAACCAATATCGGCGAATTGATGCTGCAATACGGCGGCGGCGGCCACATGAACGCCGGCACCTGCCAGGTGGACAACGACAAAGCCGCCGCAGTGCTGCAAGAACTGGGCGCCAAGATCAACGCCGACGGCTAAGCAAGCCGCCCGGCGGCAGCCCCATAAGGAACGCCCATGGACGACCAGGATGTTGCCGCCTTATTGCCGTCGCGCCGCCAGGTGCTGCGCGATGTCCTCGGCATCGCGCTGTTGTCGGCTGCAGGCGGGCTGCTGTTGGGGTATTGCTATGGCACGGGAGCGGGGGTTCTCCTCTCCAGCCTGACCTGGGGCCTGTCCATCGCTTTTTTCGCCGCGTTCGCCTACGCCGCTTGGCGCATCTACCGCATCTGGGAACGGCACCGCCTGCTGCTGCGCGAGCGGCAAATGGAAGCATTCCACCGCGCCATCGAAGGCGAATCGGCCGAGGGCGGCCAGTAAGCCCGGCCTTCCCGCCCCCTACGTAAAGCCATCTTCGCCAGCACCCTTCCTCAGCGGCTATACTTGAGAAAAACGGAGAGGGGACGAGCGGGATGGAAAACGCGTTTCAATTCGCCGACGAACTCGGCCCGGCCAAAATCATCCAAGTGCGCGAGCCGGGCATCGGCCTGCAGGCCGTCCTGGTGGTGGACAATGTGGCGGCGGGGCCGGCCATCGGCGGGCTGCGCATGGCCGCCGACGTCAGCGTGGCGGAATGCGCCCGCCTGGCGCGGGCGATGACGCTGAAGAACGCCGCCGCCGGCTTGGCCCACGGCGGCGCCAAGTCGGTGCTCTACGGCGACCCGAAAATGCCCCGCGCCGGCAAGGAGCGCCTGATCCGCGCCTTCGCCTGCGCGCTGGCGGGTAACAGCGAATACATCTTCGGCCCCGACATGGGCACCGACGAGGACTGCATGGCCTGGGTCAAGGACGAGATCGGCCGGGCCGTGGGCTTGCCCCGGGAAGTCGGCGGCATCCCGCTGGACGAACTCGGCGCCACCGGCTGGGGCATCGCCCACGCCGTCGCAGAGGCGCTGCCCTATTGCGGACTGGAACTGGCCGGGGCGCGCGTCGTCGTCCAGGGTTTCGGCGCCGTGGGCAAGCACGCCGCCCGCTTCCTCGCCGCCCAGGG
>JAIOJO010000041.1 GCA_019911985.1 Sulfuricellaceae bacterium
CACCCTGTTCGGTACTTGACGGAATAGGATGATTGTCCTACCCTCTGCCTGAGGTAGGATGTTTGTCCTATGTATGCGACGCCAGACACAAGAAGATCGTCATGTCTGCAGATTTAATCGAGCTGTTTCAGTTAGGTGTCCTGATACTCGCCAACCGGATGGTCATGGCGCCAATGACGCGTAATTTTGTTGATGAAAACGGCATCGTGCCTCCTGGTTGGCTTGGGAGATGTTTTTTATGAGCGACAAGACAACACGCGATCACATTGTAGAGGCTGCAGACCAGTTGTTCTATCGGCAAGGTTACGAGCATACCTCGTTCTCGGACATTGCAGATGTCGTACAGATATCACGTGGCAATTTTTACTATCACTTCAAATCCAAGGATGAAATTCTGGATGCCGTGATCAATGTGCGTCTGACTAATACCCGGAGGATGTTGGAGCAGTGGGAAGTCGATGGGAAACATCCGGCGGATCGCATCCGGAGCTTTATCCATATTCTGATCGCGAACCGGGCCAAAATAAAACGTTATGGCTGCCCGGTTGGGACGCTGTGTACCGAGCTTGCGAAGCTGGATCATGCCTCGCATACCGAGGCAAATAGGCTATTTACGCTATTTCGGACCTGGTTGCGCAGGCAATTCGCGCTCCTCGGCCGGAAGGCAGACGCTGACGAGCTGGCGATGCATCTTCTTGCTCGCAGCCAGGGCGTCGCCACGCTGGCAAATGCCTTCCACGATGAGAAATTCATCAAGCAGGAAGTAAAGCAGATGCTCGACTGGCTGAGATCGTGCACGGAAAACGCCGCTCGCAATGCACACGACGAGCATGGGGCGGATTAGCGCGTTTCGCCGTGCAGGTTGAGCATCCAGACCACCAAGTTTATAGGAGAAAAACCATGTTTATCGTGCTTCTTAAATTTTCCGGCAACAAAGGCCAAGCCAGCCAATTCATGGAAGGCCACAAAGAATGGATCAAACGCGGTTTTGATGACGGCGTGTTTTTGTTGGTCGGCAGTCTTCAGCCTAATTTGGGCGGTGGGATTGTGGCACATAATACGTCGCTGCCAGATCTTCAAAGCAGGGTGAATGGTGATCCGTTCGTGGCAGAAAAAATTGTAAGCGCGGAAATTCTTGAAATCACGCCATCAAAAGCCGATGACCGCCTAGAGTTTCTGCTGGATTGAGTAACTTACCTCCCTTTTCGAAGCCAAGGAGAATAGACATGAGCACGACAATAGTGGGTCCAGACGGCATATCACGCTGCCGCTGGTGCAGTGCCGCGCCGGATTTTCTCAAATATCACGATACCGAATGGGGTTTCCCGGTCAGTGATGATCATCGCTTGTTCGAGAAATTGAGCCTGGAGGGTTTTCAATCCGGATTGAGCTGGCGCACCATCCTTGCCAAGCGCGAGAACTTCCGTGCTGCATTCCATGATTTCGATTTCGACAGGATCGCGCACTTCACCCAATGCGACATTGATCGTCTGCTCAAGAACGAAGGGATCGTCCGCCATCGTGGCAAGATTGAGGCGGTTATCAATAATGCTCAACGTGCTCGGGAAATCGTCAAAAGAGAAGGCTCTCTAGCAGCCTTCATCTGGCAGTACGAACCTGACACGAAACAACTTGCAAAGCCTCAGACCGCATCGACCTCTGCGGAATCGCTTAGTCTATCGAAGGATCTGAAAAAACAAGGTTGGAAATTCGTCGGCCCGACCACCGTATATGCTTTCATGCAGGCAATGGGGTTGATCAACGATCATGCTGAGGACTGCGTGATCAGGGCGAAAGTTGAACGGGCATGTCAGGATTTTAGGCGCCCAGGGTGCTGACAATGGTGCATCTAATATAAAATTTGTGGAAAGGCACTATCGCTGAATGTCCACTTTCGGTAATCCCGAATGGCCGAAATGGGTTGGGTGCAGCCCGTGCCTTAAACCTTTCCTTTTTCGCAGGCTGGTTCAGTTAAGACAGGATTCTCCTTTAGCCGCCGCTGAGTAGCGCAGGCAAGCCGGGGAGTCGGCTGCGGGTGTCTGAGCGTAGCGAGTTTCCCACAAGGGGATTCCGGCTTTCTAGGCGCTAAAAGCGCTTGAAAGATTGTATACCACAGTCGCCCGGCTTGACGAGCAACGCAGGGAACCCCGAAGGGGCGGTGGGTCGGGGTCGCCTTTTCTTTCTCGCCGTGACCTGTGCGCAGCACAGAGCGTCCGGCGGGGACACCCCTTGCGGGTGTGGTTACTTTCTTTTGGCGAAGCAAAAGAAAGTAACCTGCTGCCGGGCAGCCCCCGGCACCCAATCAGGCGCGAAGCGCCTACAAAACCCGCCCCCTAAACCGTCCTCTTCACCAACAATCCCTTAATCTTCCCTATCGCCTCCGTCGGATTCAGCCCCTTCGGGCATACCTCCACACAACTCATGATGCCGTGGCAGCGGAACAGGCGGTAGGGGTCTTCCAGATGATCGAGGCGCTCGTTGATGGCCTGGTCGCGGCTGTCGGCGATGAAGCGGTAGGCTTGCAGCAGGCCGGCGGGGCCGACGAATTTATCCGGGTTCCACCAGAACGAGGGGCAGGCGGTGCTGCAGGCGCCGCACAGGATGCACTCGTATAGGCCGTCGAGTTCGGCGCGTTCGGCGGGGGACTGCAGGCGCTCGATTTCCGGCTCCGGGTCGTCGTTGATGAGGTAGGGCTTGATAGAGCGGTATTGGCGGAAGAAGGGTTCCATGTCGACGATCAGATCGCGGATTACCGGCAGGCCGGGCAGCGGGCGCAGCGTAATGGGCTGCTTCAGCGAGGCGAGCGGCGTGACGCAGGCCAGGCCGTTGCGGCCGTTGATGTTCATCGCGTCGGAGCCGCATACGCCTTCGCGGCAGGAGCGGCGCACGCTCAGGCTTTCGTCCTGTTCTTTGATGAGCAGGATGGCGTCGAGGAGCATTTTTCCGGCGGGAGCGATGTCCAGTTCGTAGTCCTGCATGTAGGGTTGGGCGTCGGTTTCCGGGTTGTAGCGGTAGATCGAAAAGCGCATGCCTAGCTCCACGATAAGGGCGAAAAAGGATTAGCGGCAAAACGGCTGGGCAGCCTGTGCGTTTTTTCCTTGCGAGGGCGGGCGATTTTCATGCGGCTTAATAGCTCCGTGCTTGCGGAACGAAGGAGTCCACCGTCAGGGGTTTCAAGCGCACCGGCTTGTAGTCGATTGTGTGGCCGGCGCTGGTATACAGCGTGTGTTTCAGCCAGTGCTGGTCGTCGCGCTCGGGGAAATCCTCGCGGGCGTGGGCGCCGCGGCTTTCCTGCCGCGCTTCGGCGGAGACCACGGTGGCCAGCGCCACGCCCAGCAGGTTTTCCAGTTCCAGCGCTTCGATGCGGGCGGTGTTGAAGGCTTTGCTGTGGTCGCGCAAGGCGGCGTGGGGCAGGCGCTCGGCGATTTCCTTTACTTTGGCCACGCCTTCCGCGAGCACGTCCTGGGTGCGGAATACGCCGCAATGGGCCTGCATCGCCTGGGTCAGGTCGGCGCGGATATCGGCCACCGATTCGCTGCCTTCGCGGCGCTCCCAGCGGGCGAGGCGGGATTGCGCCAAATCCAGTGCGCCGCCCGGCAGCGGACGGGGGAAGCGGTTTTCCTTCAGGTAGTCGATCATGTGGTTGCCGGCGGCGCGGCCGAACACCACCAGGTCGAGCAGGGAATTGCCGCCCAGCCGATTGGCGCCGTGCACCGAGGCGCAGGCGCATTCGCCCACGGCGTAGAGGCCGGGAACCGGCTCTTCCGGGCCGTAGCGGTCGGGGGCGACGACTTGGCCGTGGAGGTTGGTGGGAATGCCGCCCATCATGTAGTGCACTGTGGGCACCACCGGGATAGGCTGGATTATGGGGTCGATTTGGGCGAATTTCATCGACAGTTCGCGGATGCCGGGCAGGTGCGAGCGGATGGTTTCCGGGCCGAGGTGGTCGAGCTTCAGCAGCAGGTGATCGCGCTTTTCGCCGCAACCGCGCCCTTCGTGAATTTCGACGGCCATGGCGCGGGATACCACGTCGCGGCTGGCGAGGTCGCGGGCGTGAGGCGCGTAGCGTTCCATGAAGCGCTCGCCCAGGCTGTTGAGCAGGTAGCCGCCCTCGCCGCGCACGCCTTCCGTCACCAACACCCCGGCCCCGGCGAGACCAGTGGGGTGGAATTGCCAGAATTCCATGTCTTGCAGCGGCAGCCCGGCGCGCAGCGCCATGCCCAGCCCGTCGCCGGTGTTGATCAGCGCGTTGGTGGTGTGCTGGAAAATGCGCCCGGCACCGCCGGTGGCGAGCAGCGTGGCGCGGGCTTCGATAAACAGCGGCTCGCCGCTTTCGATGTCGAGGGCGGCCACGCCCAGCGCGTAGCCGTCGGCGTCCGTGACCAGGTCCACGGCGAAATGCTCGTCGAAAAAGTGGGTCTTGGCGGCGATGTTGCGCTGGTAAAGGGTATGCAGCAGCGCGTGGCCGGTGCGGTCGGCGGCGGCGCAGGTGCGGGTGGCTTGGTCGCCGCCGTAGTTTTGCGACTGGCCGCCGAAGGGCCGCTGGTAGATCTTGCCGTCGTCGAGGCGGGAGAAAGGTAGGCCGTAGTGCTCCAGTTCGTACACCACGTCCGCGGCGTTGCGGCACATGAACTCGATGGCGTCCTGGTCGCCCAGGTAATCCGAGCCTTTCACCGTGTCGTACATGTGCCAGTGCCAGTCATCCGGCGTCACGTTGCCCAGCGCCGCGGTAATGCCGCCCTGAGCGGATACGGTGTGGGAGCGGGTGGGGAAAACCTTGGATACCAGCGCCACCTTGAAATCGGACTTGGCCAATTGCAAGGCCGCGCGCAGCCCGGCGCCGCCGCCGCCGACGATAACGGCATCAAACGTGCGTTTCGCGATAGCCACTTAAAAGCTCCATAAAATTTGCGCCGTCCAGATCGCGTAGGCGGCCAGCGCCAGCATCGCGGCGACGTGCAGGCCGAGTCGCAGCAGCGTGGGCTTGATGTAGTCCATCAGGATGTCGCGCACCCCGACCCAGGCGTGCAGGTACAGGCTGAGGAAGAACAGCAGCGTGAGCAGGCGCATCCAGTGCGGCTGGAATAGCGCCTGCCAGTCGGCGAAGCGCAGCGGGCGATGGCTCAGCAGGAAACCCGTCACCGCCAAGGTAAAAAGCGCCATCGCCACCGCGCTGACGCGTTGCATCAGCCAGTCGCGCAGGCCGTAATGGGCGCCGCCGGCCGCGCGCTTCACCACAGCGCGACTCCCGCGGCGAGCGTCAGGACGAGCGCCAGGGCCAGTGCGAGCACGGCGCTGCGGCGCGCGTTGGCGAGGCGGGTGCCCCAGTGCAAGTCGAGGGCGAGATGGCGCAGTCCGGCGAAAAAGTGGATCAGGTAGGCCCACAGCAGGGCGAGCAGCAGCAGCTTGAAAAACGGCTGGCCCAGGCTGGCCCGGATTTCTCCGAATTGTTCCGCCGAGCCGAGGCTGGCTTGGAACAGCGCGAGCAGCGGCGGTAGGGCCAAGAACAGCAAGATGCCGCTAAGGCGGTGCAGTATCGACACCATGCCGGGCAAGGGCAGGCGGATTTGCAGCAGATTCAGGTAGACCGGGCGTTTTTTGTGTTGGGCTGCCATGGCGTGTCCTTGTGAAGGATGGCCCGATTGAAGCATAAACGCGGGTGCCGGTCTAGCCGCGTCAGCGCCACGCGTCGCGCATCATCGCGATGCCGTGGGCGCCGTGTTCCCAGGCGGTTTCCAGCTTGGCGCGGGTCATGCCGCCGAGGGCGTAGACGGGCAAGGGATAATCCTCGTTCAGGCGGGCGAAGGCCTCCCAGCCTAGGGCCGGAGCGTCGGGATGGGTCAGGGTGGGCAGCACCGGGGAGATCAGCACGAAGTCCACGCCCAGCTCGACGGCTCGCGCCATTTCTTCCGGGGTGTGGCAGGAGGCGCCGACCCAATCGGCTTCGGGGCGGGCAGGCAAGTTCACCAGTTGCGCGCCGCTCAAGTGCACGCCGTCCGCGCCCGCCGATCGGGCCAG
>JAIOJO010000430.1 GCA_019911985.1 Sulfuricellaceae bacterium
TAGAAAGCGCCGGGTTGGCCGTCCGCTCCGCGTCGAATCGGCCGGCCAGTGCGGCAAAATCGAATTCCTGCACTTTACGGTTGAGCAGCGGGGCGTTGGAAGCCGCGTCGTAGCCGGACATGGCGTCGGCGATCACTTGCAGGGTAAGCACGCTGTGCTTGGGCGTGGCGGCATACCAGTCCTGCAAGCTGATGCCCTCGCCGCTGCCGGTATTCAGGACAAGGTTGTTGCCGGATTGGCTGAAGCTCAAGTCGGCATAGGCAATGCCGCCGCCCAGGGAAATCACGTCATCCGCCTCGCCGCTGGACGCCACCGTATCGAGCCCGTCTCCCCGGTTGAAGGCGATGATGTCGGCACCGCCGCCGGTGGCGAGGATGTCGTTGCCGGAACCGCCGATCAGGAGGTCGTTGCCGATGCCGCCATTCAACACATCCGTTCCAAGGCCGCCGTTGAGTAGGTTATTGCCTACCGTAACGGTTAGAGTATCGCTCCCGGCCCCGCCGTCCAGGATATCCTTGCCGCTGCTGCCAGCCAGGGTATCGTTTCCATCGTCGCCGACGAGGAAGCTGGCCGCAACGCTGGCCGAAAGGATGTCGTTTCCGGCCGTGCCAACGAGGTAGGTGTCTGCGATAGCGGCGATTTTTCCGTCGGCGAACTGGAATTGTTCGATCCGGTTGTAAGAGCCACCACCAAACCAGTACGCAAACGTCAGGCTGTCCGTCGCCAGCGGGTTCGCCGGGTCGGCTATCGTGACGACTAGATCGTAACCCACTTTTTTCGCATTCACGTCCGCTTGGCTGATGCCTGCGCCGAAGATGACTTTGTCCGTCGAGGCCACACCACCGTCGCTGTCGCTGACGCGGTCCTGTCCGTCTCCCCGATTGTACAGGTAGGTGTCCGAACTGCTGTACGAGACGATAGTGTCGTTGCCTTTGCCTCCAGAGAGGGTATTTGCGGTATTTACAGTGTAGTAACCGCTCAGGGTGATGGTGTCGTCGCCATCGCCGCCGCTTAGGATATT
Organism: Sulfuricellaceae bacterium; assembly: GCA_019911985.1. Taxonomy (GTDB): domain Bacteria; phylum Pseudomonadota; class Gammaproteobacteria; order Burkholderiales; family UBA9220; genus JAIOJO01. The sequence continues at coordinate 1,022 of JAIOJO010000430.1, forward strand.
GTTGTAGTACGAATTCGCCTTGATTACATCATTACCGGCCCCACCGTCCACGGTGTCGTCGCCGCCTCCGGTGTAGAGGGTGTCGTTGCCGTCGCCGCCGTAAATCGTGTCGGCAGCCGCGTTGCCGGTGATGGTGTCGTCGCCTGCCAGTCCATAGAAGGCGACACCATCACCCCAGCCACTCAGGATGTCGTTGCCTTCGGTCCCCGTCGCCGCCTTGGCGTTCATGTCGGCAATGCCGAGTTGGCTTCCGTCGGCGAACTGGAATTGTTCGATCCGGTAGCTGCTGCCGCCGCCAAACCAGTACGCGAAGGTCAGGCTGTCGGTCGCCAGCGGGTTGATCGGGTCGGTCACCGTGACGACCAGGTTGTAGCCTACTTTTTTTGCATTCACGTCGGCCTGGGTGATGCCTGCGCCGAAGACGACTTTGTCGGTCGAGATGAGGCCAATGTCGTTGTCGCTGATTTGGTCTTGTCCATCGCCCCGGTTGTACAGGTAGGTGTCGGAACTGCCGGTCGAGATGAGGGTGTCGTTGCCTTTGCCGCCAAACAGGGTGCTGGAGGCATTTCCAGTGTAGCGCGAGGTCAGGGTGATGGTGTCGTCGCCATCGCCGCCGTTCAGGGTGTTGTTGGAGCGCGAGTCGCCGGTGATAGCGTCGTTGCCAGCCCCACCGTCCACGGTGTCGTCGCCGCCCCCGGTGCTGATCGTGTCGTTGCCGTCACCTCCATAAATCGTGTCGGCCGCGGTGTTCCCGGTGATGGTGTCGTCGCCTGCCAGTCCATAGAAGGTGACGCTTTCGCCCCAACCCGTTAACACGTCGTTGCCCGCCGTGCCCGTTGCCGCCATGGCGTTCAGGTCGGCAATGCCGAGTTGGCTTCCGTCGGCAAACTGGAATTGTTCGATCCGGTAGCTGCTGCCGCCGCCAAACCAGTACGCGAAGGTCAGGCTGTCGGTCGCCAGCGGGTTGGTCGGGTCGGTCACCGTGACGACTAGATCGTAACCCACTTTTTTCGCATTCACGTCCGCTTGGCTGATGCCTGCGCCGAAGACGACTTTGTCGGTCGAGATGAGGCCAATGTCGTTGTCGCTAATTTGGTCTTGTCCATCACCCCGGTTGTACAGGTAGGTGTCGGAACTGCCGGTTGATGTGATGCTGTCGTTGCCTCTGCCTCCCAATACGGTGCTGGCCGCGTTGCCAGTGTAGCGCGAACTCAGGGTGATGGTGTCGTCGCCGTCGCCGCCGTTCAGGGTGTTGTTGGAGCGCGAGTCGCCGGTGATGGCGTCGTTGCCGGAACCCCCGTCTATTATTGCATTCCCGGAACTGGCGTAAATGGTATCGTTACCGGCCCCGCCGTCTACAATGTCGTCTCCACCTCCCGCCTGGATGGTGTCGTTGCCGTCGCCGCCAATCAGATAATCCATGTTCGATGAGCCCGTAATCGTGTCGTCACCGGTTGTTCCCTTGATTACCACGCCATTCATATCCAGCCACCAATTAACTTTGGGATCGGCACGCAACGGGGCGAGATTCAGCACGTTTTGCGCCTGCATACCATTCACGGAACGACCAAATTCATGCACGACCTCACCCACAGTAACTTGATCTTCCGTAGCAAACCGGCCTGCCAGATAGGTTCCGAGCGCTGACACATCCGATTTCAGTGTCTGGCTAGCGGCATCCCAGGAGTAGGAAACAAGCTCATACATGCTTTTGAGATGGCTTTGGGCCATGAGTTGACCGTAGTTCATTTCGAACAGAACATTGTAGTCTTGAGTCAGAATAGCTCCCACTGTGCCATTAGCGGGGTTCGTCGCAACTCCCCCCACGCCAAAACTCTCGCCCAGGAATTTTTCCAGCACGGCAAGTTTGCGTGCGTCGATTTTTGTCCACCGGCTGGCCGGGTCGATGCCGTCGCTGCCCGTCCACTTGAAGAGAATTTGCTCGAACAAGGCATTGCGCTGAGCGACATCGCTCGTGGTCGTGAAATCTTGCACCAAGGTCTTGAGCACCCCGCTCGTATCCCGCACTATCGCCTGATGCAGGTCGTAAACGTTGCCGTAGCCTTGCAAGTCGGGCAAGGCCGCCACATCGGCAGGCACATCCAGCCAGTCGGTGGCCACGGTATAGGCCTTATCGGTCTGAAACCATACGTCGGTCGCCGTGGCGGTCGTGCTGTCGGCCCGCGTGAAACCGCCCACCTGGAGGTGTTGGTTGCCTTGGGCATCCACCAGGGGGGATTGGGCATAGCCGGTTCCGATGGACTGTACGCCCGCATCGGCCAGGCTCACCAATTCACCGGGGGAAGTATAGCCGTCGCCGTCGCTGTCTTTCCATATCTTGAGATTGGCCCAGGCCGCGTCGGTAGCGTCGATTTTGCCGTCATGGTTGGCGTCGAGTTCCGCCAAGGCGTCAAAGCCGTTTGACGCCCGGCTGCCGTTGCCGAGCAGGGTCTGGTCGCCGAACAATTCGCGCCCCGTGTCGATCCGCCCGTTTCCGTCCAGGTCCCGCAC
>JAIOJO010000431.1 GCA_019911985.1 Sulfuricellaceae bacterium
GGCTATGGCCTGCCATGGTGCTCGGCGTGGCGCCGCCTAATGCCTGCCAGGCCCGGTAAATAGAGATCCCCGCCGTCAACATCAGGGGCTGAGTATTGACTGTCTGTCCCAATTCCTCTGACGACCCCTCGTTGACTAGACCCCACAAGTCCTGCTTGAGAACGTCCGATGCCTCAACAAAGGTATCGTGTATTTGGCGGGATTCGTCAAAACCCTTCATCATGCCAACGGATTGGGAGCCTTGGCCGGGAAATATAAAAGCAAAATTCATAAAGCTATCCTAATGATCTACCAGCGCAGTAATACGGCGCCCCAAGCAAAGCCGCCGCCTATACCCTCAAGAAGCAGGGTTTCGCCACGCTGAATACGTCCGTCACGAACGGCTGTATCGAGCGCCAGCGGAATCGACGCCGCCGAAGTGTTCCCCTGGCTTTCCAGAGTTACAACCACCCTGTCCATTCCCATGCCCAGTTTCTTGGCCGTGCCCCGGATAATGCGCAAATTAGCTTGGTGGGGAACGAGCCAGTCGACCTCGGATTTTTCCATGTGGTTTGCCGCCAGGGCCTCTTCCACAACATGATCCAAGGCGTTTACGGCAAACTTGAATACCGCCCCGCCATCCATGACGATATAAGGCGCGCCTTGTATTTGCCCATCTCGAATATTCCCCGGCACTTCCAATAAATGCTGCAAGCTGCCATCGGCATGCAAATGCGTGGAAAGGATGCCCGGAGCATCGCTGGTTTGCATGATGACGGCGCCCGCTCCGTCTCCAAACAAAATACACGTTCCCCGGTCGTTCCAATCAACAATGCGCGACATGGTTTCCGCACCCACGACTAGGACGCACTTATTTTGGCCTGAGCGTATAAATTGGTCTGCCGTTGCCATGGCATAAATGAAACCGCTGCATACTGCCTGCACATCGAATGCGGGACAGCCCCTTATGCCCAATTTGCTTTGCAAGATACAGGCTGTACTGGGGAAGATTTTATCCGGAGTCGTGGTTGCAACGATAATCAGGTCGATTTGATCGGGTTTGATTCCTGCCGCCGCTATAGCTGCCAAGCTGGCTGCCAGAGCCAGGTCGCTCGTATTTTCCCCATCCGCTGCAATTCGGCGTTGCCGTATCCCCGTGCGCTCCACAATCCAATCGTCACTGGTTTCGACACGTTCCGCCAAATCGTGGTTGGTCAAAATTTTGCTCGGCAAATAACTGCCTGTACCGGTAACACGGGAGTACATCAAGCGCTTCCCTCCTTGGTTAATAAGGCCATTTGTTCCGAGATCAGGCGTAATACGCCGTTACGCACCTCGTCTACCGCCCGTTCGATGGCGAACTGGAAAGCAAAGCTATCTGCCGAACCATGGCTCTTCACCACGACGCCCTTCAAACCCAGCAAACTAGCTCCATTATATCGTCGATGATCGAAGCGCTTTTTAAAAGCGACCAGCACCGGATAAGCGATTACCGCGACTAGGCGGGTAAAGAGATTGCGCTGAAATTCTTGTTTCAGGGAAGACCCCAGCAACTGGGCCAGGCCTTCGCTGGTTTTCAAAGCCACGTTACCAACGAAACCATCGCACACCACCACGTCAGTCGTACCTTTGAAAATATCGTCGCCTTCGACGTTGCCATAAAAATTCAGGTGACTGTTGCGCAACAATTCGGCGGCAGTTTTAACCACGTCGTTACCCTTGATGGCTTCCTCGCCGATATTCAGCAGGCCCACGGTTGGGCGCTCCTTGTGCTCGACAGCCGCCGCCAGCATGGCCCCCATGATGCCGAACTGAAGCAGGTGGGAAGCCGTGCAGTCCACGTTGGCGCCAAGATCGAGAACATACGTATGGCCATGCATTGTGGGCAGCACCGAGGCGATAGCCGGACGCTCGATACCCGGCAGCATTTTCAGGACGAATCGGGAAATAGCCATGAGGGCGCCGGTATTACCCGCGCTGACACAGGCATGGGCTTCGCCATTTTTAACCAAATTAACGGCGACCCTCATGGACGAGTCTTTTTTATTGCGCATGGCTAAAGACGGGGAGTCGTCCATAGTCACCACTTCGCTGGCATGATGGACACGCAAACGAGTGCTGACAGCGGAACCGCATGCCTTGAGTTCGGCATGGATGACATCCTGCAAGCCGACCAAAACGATATTGACATCGGGGTCACGCCTCAGGATTTCCAAGGCGGCAGGCACGGTAACATGTGTGCCATGGTCGCCGCCCATGGCATCAATCGCAACAGTAATTTCCATTTACAGCGAAAAGCTGTAAATGAATGCCTGATTAATGGCAGGCAGCAATTTTACTCGCCCTTGGTGCGAATAACTTTGCGGCCCTTGTAGTAGCCATTTGGGCTGATATGATGACGCAGATGGGTTTCACCCGTGGTCGGCTCAATCGCCAATGGCGGATTGGTCAAGAAATCGTGTGCGCGATGCATCCCACGCTTGGAGGGGGATTTTTTGTTTTGCTGAACAGCCATTTCAAACTCCTTAAAAGTCTATATTCAAATCTTCTTCAATGCAGACAGCACACTGAAGGCAGAACTCTTCGCATCCAATACCTGGCCTAAAGCGCCGTCGATACTGCATGCGTCAGCCTCATGTTTTGGCGACATGGGCAATCCGAGAATAATTTCCTCTTCAACCAGGGAAATCACGTTCATGTCTTTATCTGCAACAACCGCATCCAAAGCCTCGTCTTCATCAACCTGATCCATTGGAGTCCCTTCGCTATCGACCAGTTCCAAATCGGAAGCGATCTGCAAGCGATAAGAGTAAGCCCCAAGGCAGCGCTGACAAATTAAAGCCAAAACGCCATCAATCGCCAAGTGCAAGATAGCGGCCCCCGAATCGCTCAAGCGCCCAGAAACCGTATAATGCACCTCACCCTCGGTAGAGAAGAGATATTCCTTAAGCCGGGGCAGGGCCGACAAAGCCACAACCCCATTTAAAACCAGGGCTTTCCGGGCAAACGTTTTACCGTCGATGACTGGCTGTTCAGACATAAGGCGCGCGTGATATAATTTTTGGCTTTGGCTGTCAAAATAAGGTTAATCAAAGGCGTGATCAAAAAAATCCTCATTGCCAACCGCGGAGAAATTGCCGTCCGGATTGTACGCGCTTGCTCCGAAATGGGTATTAAATCGGTCGCAATCTACACCGATGCGGACCGGCATGCGCTACACGTTAAAAAGGCTAACGAAGCCTACAATATAGGCTCCGATCCGGTGGTTGGCTACCTTAACGCCCACAATATAGTCAACTTGGCAGTCGCATCCGGTTGCGACGCACTACATCCCGGCTATGGTTTTCTTTCGGAAAATCCTGTTTTGGCTGAAATCTGTGCGCGACGAGGAATCAAGTTTATTGGGCCGTCCGCAAAAGTCATACGCCAAATGGGCGACAAAATTCAAGCGCGCCTCGCGATGATCCAGGCGGGAATTCCCGTCATTCCTGGCAGCGACGGCAACCTCTCCAGCGTAGAAGAGGCGCGCGCCTTGGCAAAATGCATCGCTTACCCTGTCATGCTGAAAGCCACCAACGGCGGAGGCGGTCGCGGCATACGCCGTTGCGATAACGAAGAGGAACTCATTCGCAATTATGATCGAGTCATTTCGGAAGCCAGCAAGGCCTTCGGCAAGCCCGAGATATTTTTAGAAAAATGCGTCGTTCATCCCAAGCATATCGAAGTTCAGGTCATGGCCGACAGCCAAGGACAGGTGATTCACTTATTCGAGCGCGACTGCTCGATTCAACGGCGCAACCAAAAACTGATTGAAATTGCCCCCTCGCCCCAGCTAACCCGCGCCCAACGCGAGTATATCGGCGGTCTGGCCGTACAAGCAGCGAAAACGGTAGGTTATGAAAATGCGGGTACCGTGGAATTCCTTTTGGATTCCGACAACAATTTCTTTTTTATGGAAATGAACACGCGCTTGCAAGTGGAGCATACCATCACGGAAAGCATCACCGGCATTGATATCGTCCAAGAACAAATCCGCGTGGCTAGCGGCTTGCCGCTGCAATATCTGCAATCGGACGTCAATTACCGCGGCTTTGCCATGGAGTTCCGCATCAATGCGGAAGACCCGAAAAATGGCTTTTTACCCAGCTTTGGCCGCGTCACCCGTTATTACGCACCGGGCGGCCCCGGCGTTCGTACGGATGCCGCCATGTACACGGGCTATGTTATCCCGCCCTATTACGATTCGATGTGCGCCAAGCTGACAGTATGGAATCTGAGTTGGGAAGGCTTGATCGAACGCGGCCTGCGCGCCCTCAACGATATGACCGTATACGGGGTCAAAACGACCATCCCTTACTACCAGGAAATCCTCAAAAACCCGGAGTTCCGCAGTGGGCGCTTTAATACCAGCTTTGTCGAAGCCCACCCGGAGTTGGCGAACTATACGGTTCGTCGTCCCCCGGAATTATTGGCGGTAGCCATTTCCGCGGCGATTGCCGCGCATGAAGGCCTCTAACCCTGTTAACCCGATAATTTCGAACTAGGCATATATCGTATGGCAAAAGTTTACATCTCCGATTTAGTATTGCGAGACGGTCACCAATCCCTAATCGCAACTCGAATGCGCACCGAAGACATGCTGCCGATTTGTGGCAAACTCGACAGCGTCGGCTACTGGTCTCTTGAAGCCTGGGGCGGCGCCACTTTCGACGCCTGCGTGCGTTTTCTCAAGGAAGACCCCTGGGAGCGTCTGCGCCGCCTACGTCAGGCATTGCCCAACACCCGCTTACAAATGCTGCTGCGCGGGCAAAATCTGCTGGGCTACCGCCATTACTCGGACGATGTGGTACGCGCTTTCGTTCAAAAGTCCGCCAACAACGGCGTGGACGTCTTTCGCATCTTCGACGCCATGAACGACCTGCGCAACATGCGCGTCTCCATTGAGGCCACCAAACAGGCCGGCAAGCATGCGGAAGGGGCCATCAGCTACACGACCAGCCCGGTGCACGACATCCCCCATTTCGTCGCCATGGCCAAAGAAATGGAAGCCATGGGCTGCGACACCATTGCCATCAAAGACATGGCCGGTTTATTGAC
>JAIOJO010000042.1 GCA_019911985.1 Sulfuricellaceae bacterium
CCAAGACCCGTATTCCTCTCTCAACCCGCGCATGAGGGTCTGCGACATCTTGGAAGAAGGCATGGCCGCGATGAAAATCGGCGCCGACGCCCTCGCGCGCGGGCGCCTGACCGACGCCTTGTTGCAGCAGGTCGGCCTGCCGCCGGAGAGCCGTTTCCGCTACCCCCACGAATTCTCCGGCGGCCAGCGCCAGCGCATCGCCATCGCCAGGGCGCTGGCGGTGAATCCCCGGCTCATCGTCTGCGACGAGCCGACCAGCGCGCTCGACGTCTCGGTGCAGGCGCAAATCCTCAACCTGCTCAAGGGTCTGCAGGACAATCTTGGCTTGTCCTACCTGTTCATCACCCACAACCTGGCCGTGGTCGAATACCTGGCCCACGAGGTGGCCGTGATGTACCTCGGCCGCTTTCGACGATGCGGCCCCGCCGGACGCCTGCTGGAAAACCCCCGCCATCCCTACACCCAGGCCCTGCTCTCCGCCGTTCCCGTGGCCGACCCCGCCGCCCGGCGCCAAGTCATCCGCCTCCAAGGCGACCTGCCATCGCCCCTCAACCCGCCCGCTGGCTGCCATTTCCACCCGCGTTGCCCGCATGCGATGGCGCAATGCCGCGAGCGCTACCCGGCGGTGACGGAATTGGGCGGGGGGCATCGGGGGCGTTGTTATTTGTTGGAGTAAGATCGGTGGGGAATTCGTGTCCTAATGAAAAGCGGCGTGGAGGCTGTAAGCCTATTCGCGGTGTAGTACAGAGCGGTCTACAGAATCGCTCCGCCGTGCAAAGTAAATTTTTTGGCTCTTTGCGTTGGGTATTCTTGGCTAGAGGGCATAAAATGAGCTGCGGCTCTTTATTTGAAGACGATGGGCGCTGGTTAGCGGAAGCGCCTGAAATCCGGGGTGTGCTTACTTACGGTGCCACAGCCGACGAGGCCATGGCGGAAGCGCTGGCGCTTCGCGCACTTGCCGAGCGCATTGAACTCGTTGCGACATGAGCCAGTGGCCTTCGGCCAAGGCCAAGCGCGTTCTTGCCGCGCTCTTTGGAATTGGTTGGAAAATCAAGCGGCAATCATATTCCCCTCGCGCAGCGTCGCGGGGTTTATCTATGATGTTTCTTGCTGTTGAATAGGGGCTGCATTAGTAATGCCTTGTTCGAGAATGCGTTAATGCAAGACCTGGTACCGTGGGGCTTTTTTAGACGAATTTTTCCGCGAACCTGATCCAGTAAACGAGGGGTAGCGGACGAGATGGTGGCATTAGTTATTTTTAGGACGCCCTAAAAAGTAGGAACAAAATGATTCTAAAGTATTTTATTATATTAGTTCAGGCTATATCAACAGGACTGACGCTTTATAAAGCGTCAATTAGGATGGCTAATTATAGTTATGCGGCATCAAGAACCAGCGTGGAAGCAAATGACTGAGCTAATTGAGTTCGACACTGAGCGCCTACGGTTGCGGCAGTGGCGCGACGCTGACCGAGAGCCCTTCGCAGCACTAAACGCCGACCCAAGAGTTATGGAGTTCTTTCCTGCGTTTCTTACACGTGCAGAAAGTAACGCGATGGCTGATCGTTGCGAGTCTCTTATCAGTGAGCGCGGTTGGGGTGTTTGGGCCGTCGAACTCAAGAAGGAGGGTGACTTCATTGGCTTTGTCGGGCTGCACATTCCCACCGACCAACTGCCGTTTGCACCGTGCACTGAGGTTCTCTGGCGCCTAGCCTTTGACTACTGGGGCTACGGCTTCGCCGCCGAGGCGGCACGGGGTGCGCTTCACGTTGGCTTCGAACGGCTTGGCTTACCCGAAATTGTGTCATTTACCGCGGTCGGCAATATCAGATCGCGTGCAGTTATGGAAAGACTGGGTATGCATGATACAAATGAAATATTTGAACATCCCAATATTCCGGTCGGTCATGTGCTTAGCAAGCACTGCCTGTATCGGCTATCACGCGGCCAATGGTTAGCAAATGCCGCATAACAACGCCATCAACTCGGACGTGCAAAAGCGCCGCTTCGCTCTGCTTTTGCACGCCGGTTATGGCGAGCGTTGGGCGTCTCTTAAAAGGAAATTCACATGACCACCACAAAATTGTCTGTGAACAAGCTTATCCAAGACTCCCAGGATTACGGCAGTAACGACGAACACATGGTTTCTCGCGTGTTTTTCGATATTAAAATTGAAGGAACCAAACACGAGGGGCTATACGTGCGTATTCCAGTGAACCTAGCCACTAATTCCAATCCAAACCCGTCACCGATTCCGATTCAAAGTCGGCCAGCAACTCCAGTCCATTCCGCCATGGGCGAGCGTCACAAATTCGGACAAAGCAGCCGGTGGGCAATTTAAAAATGGACATCAGCATAGACACTACAAGAGAGGCTGGTGCACTCGTAGCGTGTGGCAGCCCCGTTGCTTGCAATCGTTATGTGCCGAGATTGGAAAAAATTAAATCAGATATCGGAGGCGATTAGACGAAGCGACCGCCGCCGTCGATGTGGAGGACTTCGGCATTCATATAGCCGTTACTGAGTAGGAAGATGATCGCCTCTCCAACTTCATCCGCGCGCCCGGCTCGACCGACCGGCAATTGCTCCGCCGCTTGTGCGAATATCGCCGTCCGACCTTCAGGGCCGAAAACATCGAACAGTGACGTATCAATGAGGCCTGGTGCGATGACATTGACGCGAATGGGCTTTAGTTCGAGAGCGAATGAGCGCGCGAGCGCCTCTATACCACGAACTGCCGCCGCTGTGATCGAGGCCCCATGGGCTGGGGGACGGTCCGAAAACTGTCCGCCCATTAACACGATTGATCCGGTTGGCGGCATTGAGGGTAACGCGGCCTTGATGGCATAAACAGCCCCCGCGATGCGTTGTTGGATCTCGACGAGCAATTGATCCGGATCGGAATCGGCCAGCTTACCCACGTGCAAGACACCGGCAGTAATCACAAGGTGATCTACCCGCGCCATACCGTTAAATACAGTCTCGACGCTTTTTCGTTCTGCAATATTGGCGATTGCCGTTTGCGCGCCCCCGATTTTGCGGGCGGCAGCCTCAAGCTTTGCTGGCGTTCGACCTATAAGGGTGACAATTGCCCCTTTGGCTTTTGCAGCCGCCGCTGTTGCCAAGCCAATACCGGAGCTTCCGCCGAATACAACGACATGTGCGCCGTTAAGAGGTGTTTGCGTGCTGATGTCCATGTGGTTTCCTTGATGAGATTGAGATAGTGAGACAGAGCAGACATTACGCTATTCCAAATCACCGCTGAACATGGGATTATTGAATATAACTTATTCCATAAAGGAATGACTTGGACTCACTTCAATCCATGCGACTCTTCACGCGCGCCGTCGAGTTAGGCAGCTTTTCAGCAGTCGCCCGAGAGGAAAACACCAGCCAGCCCACTGTGAGCAAGATGATTGCTGCGCTGGAGCGACACTTGCGGGTTCGGCTGCTCGAAAGAACAACCACCAGTTTGACGCTCACAGAGGAAGGCAAGCGGTTTTACGAACGAAGCAAGCGGGTAATTGAGGAATATGCCGATGCCGTGGCGGATGCCCGAGGGCAAACGCACATGTTTGTCGGTGCATTGCGGATAAACGCGCCCGTGGGCTTGGGTGAGTTACGTCTGAACGCGTTAATTCTCGAATTTCTGGCGAAATACCCCGAGATCGAAATCGAATTGATTCTCAACGATCGCGTGATTGACCTCGTTGAGGAGGGCGTTGACGTGGCCATACGGCTTGGAAGTGAACTCCCACCCAACGTCATTGCCCGCAATATTGCGTTTTCGCCACGCGTACTGGTTGCAACGAGAGAGTATGTCGAACGCGCCCCCAAGATCAACAAGCCTGAGGACTTAGCACAGCACGAGTATTTTCGCTTTGCTGGGTTAGCCTTCGGAAGCCGGTTGGAATTTTCCAACAATACCGGGAAAGTCATGGTCCTGACCAAGGGACGCTTTCGCGTGAACAGCTCGCTAGCTTTGCGTGAGTGTTTTCTTGAGGGAAAAGGATTAGGTAGTGCTCCCGCTTGGCTTGTCCAGGATCTGATCGAGACGGGAGATCTGATTCGATTACTCCCAAACTGGGAAATGATGCCTCAGCAGGCTCACCTAGTCTATCCGTCTCGCAAATACCAACCGCAGAGGACCCGAGCCTTGCTTCAGTTCATGGCGGAAAGAATCCCGAAGCTGCCTGGATTTCATGCGTCGGCTTCCTAGCGGGTACTATGTCCGACAACCCGGCGCACGTAACAACATTTGCAACCGTCCGCACCGAGTTTGCGACGCTCGCCCAACCCATCATTCCACCGGACTGGCCGATAAAGCCCGGCCAGCCGGTGAATTCAAACGTGTGTGCCGGGCATGGCACGTAACTATGTCGGTGGAAGTCCGGCAGCCAGGTTTTCGCAGAGCCGAAGGCTAGGAGAACGGCAAGGGCGTTGCCGCGAGGCAGGGTCTGAAGGAAGCTGAATCC
>JAIOJO010000432.1 GCA_019911985.1 Sulfuricellaceae bacterium
TCCCCGTGCGACTTAATCAGAGGCTCCTATATTAACCCGCGTACAAAGCGTAGTTTTGCAACGTAAACAGCTATCTGTTATGACTTCTGAGTTGAATTGCGACGACAAGGCGACGGCTGTCGATTGTCGAACTGATCCGACGCCCATTCTGCTCGTCCCCTCATAATTAGGGACCGCTAATCTACAGCGCCCAAGGGTTGAACACTTGCGGGTACGGCGCGAAGTCCTGCACGCTGCGGGTGACCACGGTGAAGCCGTGGCATTGGGCGGTGGCCATCAGCAGGCCGTCCATCACCGGTAGGGGCTGCCCGGCCAGTTCGGCGTGCGCGGCGATTTGCGCCCAGACGTGCAGCGCGGCGGCGTCGAGCGGCAGGATGCGCCCGGCGAAGCGCTGCTCCGCCTTGCCCAGCCAGGCGGTGAGTTTCTGGCTGCGGCGCGGATCGGCTTTACGCAGTTTGAGGATGCCTTTTTCGAGTTCCCCCAGGGTAATGACGCTGATGAACAAGCTGGCTTCGTCCTGCTCGTCCAGCCAGGCGATCACTTGCGGCGCGGGGGCTTTTTTGGCGTATTCGGACAGCGCGCAGGTGTCCAGCAGCCAGCTCATGGGGAAACGCCGAAAAAAATTTCCGTTCGGGGTGAGCTTGTCGAACCATGAGCGGAAAACAACACAATGTGTTGCCTGATTGGCCCTTCGACAAGCTCAGGGCGAACGGATTTTTTGGGTTCTTTCATAGCTCGACCTTGCGTCCGGTGTCGCGGCTGCGGGAAATATCCAGGTCTTCCGCCGCCAGTTCTGGGTGCAGCAACGCGCTGGAGAGCTTGCCTTTACGGCGCGTGAGCCGTGCGTACTCTTCCGCCGAAACCACCACCGCCGTCGGTTTGCCGTGCACGGTGACCACCTGGGCATCGCCGCCCGCGGCCCGCTTGATGAGTTGGCTGAAGTTGCCCTTCGCTTCTTGCAGTTGCCATTCGCTGCGCATGATGTACTCCGTTAATTCTGTCCAGTCTGGCCAGAATTTAGCACAGAGCTTGCGGGCTGGCTATGCCTAACTTCATTTCCGAAGATCAGATCGAACAGACACGGGTAAGGATATCCCGCAGGTGGCCATCGAGGATGAGCTGGAAATTTGCTTGACCGGCGGCAAGCGGTAGAATCTCGCCTTCGCCACACCCTTACAGGCCGCCATGCGCCCGAAACCACCGCCGAGCTACCTTGCCGGCTATCCCGCCGCCTTGGCCGAGCAAGTGCAGCGGCTGATCGAACAAGACCGGCTGGCCGACATTCTGCGGCAGAAATATCCGCTGGCGCACGGCGTGCGCACCGACAAGGCGCTCTACGACTACGTGCTGGAGCTCAAAAACGCCTATCTGCGCAAGGCCGGGCAAGTGAGCAAGGTGGCCTTCGACGGCAAGCTGCATGTCATCCACAACGCGCTGGGCACGCACACGCGCCTCTCGCGGGTGCAAGGGGCAAAACTCAAGGCCAAGAGCGAAATCCGCGTCGCGGCGCTGTTCAAGGAAACGCCGCCGGAATTCCTGCGCATGATCGTCGTTCACGAACTGGCGCACCTCAGGGAAAGTGAGCACGGCAAGGCTTTCTATCAGCTATGCCTGCACATGGAAGCCGATTATCACCAGTTGGAATTCGACTTACGCGCTTACCTCTGCTACCTCGAAGCGGACGGCCGGCCGCTTTGGTCGGCGGCGTCCTTGGACGAGTAGCGCCCTCCAGGCGACACCGGCATTTTGAAGGAGGAAAGTCGGTTCGGCTTCGTGCCCCAGCCCTGCTTTATGGAATGCCGTCGTGGCTTGGGCTGAAGGGCTTTGTCGCGAAGCCAAACGCCGCCAAAACATTTACACTGACGCTTTGCAACCAGACTAGGCCGTTGGGCTCCGTGCCCCAGCCCAAGCCACATAGACCGTATCCCCGCCCGTGCAAACAGGGCCCGCGAGTTGAGAAAAATGACGTCGAATAGCTGTCCTGTCAAAGCGTTTTCCGCACCTGCGGCCCGGTTTGTATTTTGCGCTCTTTGGCTATTGACCGTTTCCATGCCCAAGCCGGCGATGGCGGCCGACCGCATCGTCGAGCGCGCCTATTTCGAGGACAAGAAATCGCAACTGAGTTTCGAACAGGCTAGGCAACAGGCCTTTATTCCCTACACCGGCTTGCTCAGCCGAGGCTATAGCCGATCGGCATTCTGGCTACGCTTGCGCATCGCCCCGGCAGGCGCCGAAAAACTGGTGTTGCGCATACGCCCGACCTATCTCGACGAAATCGCGCTATTCGATCCTTTGCAGCCCTCCGCCCAGCCCCGGCTGGCGGGTGACCGGCAGCCTTGGGAAAAGAGCGAATACCCCTCGCTCAACTTCAATTTCGTCATTCCCATGAGCGCCGCGCCGCGCGACATCTGGCTACGGCTTAAAACCACCAGCACCAACCAGATTTACGTCGAGGCATTGCCCTTAGACGACATCCGGAAAAGCGACATCAAGCTGGGTTTGCTTGACTCCATTTACCTCGCGTCTCTGGTGCTTTTTCTGGCTTGGGCGCTGATCCACTGGTTTACCCAGCGCGAGCGGGTGATCGGCGTATTCATAGCCAAGCAAGCCATAGCGCTGGTATATGGGCTTTTCTACCTGGGCTATTTCCGTGTCTTTCTGGGCGACAGCGCGCCCGCGCCTTGGCTCGACAAAGCGACCAGCCTGCTGATCCTCGGCTATGTCGCCGCGGCCATCTGGTTCGATTCTCACTTGCTGCGCGAATTCCAGCCGCCGAAATGGGGCATGCGCCTGCTGCGCGTTCTGCTGGCGCTGTTTCCGCTTGAGATCGCGCTGATGATCCTCGGCAAGACGACGCTGGCGCTCAATATCAACATGATCGCGATTCTGCTTGAACCTCCGCTCGCCTGGCTGCTCGCCGTCATGGCGAGGGCATGGAAAACCGGCGAAAACGGCACCCCGCCGCTGGTGTCCCGCGGCGCCTTGATCCTGCTTTATTCCACGGTCATGGTTTCGGTTTCGCTGGCCTCCTTGCCTACGCTAGGCCTGGTCAACACGTCCGAGTTCACCTTGTACAATTTCCTCGGCTATGGGTTGATTTCCGGCGTGGCCATGGTTGCCGTGCTGCAATTACGCGTGCGCCGCATGGAACAACGGCGCATGCAGGTTCTCACCCAGTTCGCCGTTATCGAAAAGCAGGTCGAACAGGAACGCCGGCAGCGGCTGGAACAGGGGCAGTTCATGGCGATGCTCGCCCACGAGCTTAAAACGCCGCTGTCGGTGATGCGCATGGTTCTGGGGACTCAATCGCCGTCCGGCGAACTGCTTGCCCATGCCGACCGCGCGGTACGCGACATGGACGCCGTCATCGAACGCTGCCTGCATGCGGAAAAACTCTCCGACCGGCAACTGAGGGCTCACTTGGCCGGCTGCCGCTTGAGCGACGAACTTCAGGCGTTAAGGCACAACAGCCCCGCGCCCGAGCGCTTGATCGTCAACAGCGAAATCTCGCCGGTGCTGAGAACGGATGCGCAGATGCTGCGCATCATCCTGGCGAACCTGATCGACAACGCGATGAAATACAGCCCGCCCGGAAGCCCGGTCCAAATCGATGTCGCGCAGGAAAACCAAGCGCGCGGCGACGGCATCGCCATCAGCGTGAAAAACCTTCCCGGCGTCGCCGGCCGCCCCGACCCGGAAAAGGTTTTCCAAAAGTATTACCGCGGCAAGGCCGCCCACCACCAGACCGGATCGGGCCTCGGGCTCTTTCTGGCCGAGAGCATGGCGCGCTTGCTGGGCGGGGAAGTCGGCTACGCCCCCGGCGATAGCTTCGTCAAGTTCAAGTTATGGCTGCCGGCCTGAAC
>JAIOJO010000433.1 GCA_019911985.1 Sulfuricellaceae bacterium
GCCGCGATCTCGGCCGGCGCGCCCTTGACGGCCCGGCGGGCGAGGCCGTTTTCCTCGAACAGCGTCTCGGATCGCCGCGTCTGCGGATTGAAGGGCGTGAAGCTAATGCGCCGGGGCGGGTCTTGCAGCAGCAAGCGCGCGTGCGCGGCGGCGAGTATGGCCAGGTCGATGGGGTCTTGCGTCGCCTCGTCGCAGGCCAGCGCCGCCCAGCGCAACAGATCGTTTTCGGCTATGCCGGTAGCCGGTTTCAGGGCCGCCAGCGTCAGGCGGTTTTCGGTGATGGTTCCGGTCTTGTCGCTCGCCAGCACGTCCATCGCGGCGGCCTCTTCGATGGCGGACAAGCGCGTCACCAGCACTCCCCGCTTGGCGAGTTCCAGCGCCCCCAGGGCCGTGGCCAGCGTGAAGGTGGCGGGCAAGGCCACGGGAACCGAGGCGACCAGCAGAATCAGCGCGAAGGGAATCACTTCGGTCAGAGGCATGCCGGTCGCCACGGCATAGACCAGCAGTGCCGCGACCAGCGCAATATCCAGAATCACCAGGTATTTGACGATGCCGAAAATGACCGCTTCCAAGTGGCTGACGGTCTTGGCGCTGCGCACCAGTTCCGCCGTCTTGCCGAAACGGGTGCGCGTCCCGGTGGCGGTCACTTCGCCGCTGGCCTCGCCGCGGGTCACGACGGAACCGGAATAGGCGTCGGCGCCGGGACCCGCTTCCACCGGCAGGGATTCGCCGGTCAGGCTGGACTGGTCGAGTTGAACCTGGCCCTCCGCCAGGCGCAGGTCGGCGGGGATCAAATCCCCCATGCGCAAATGCACCGCGTCGCCCGGAACCAGATTGCGTGCGGGCACGAGCTGCCAGCGGCCGTCCCGCCGCACCCGCGCCTGGATGTCGAGGCGCTGCCGCAACAGCGCCAGCGCCTTGTTGGCGCGGCCTTCCTGAAGAAAACTCAGCACGGCGTTGACGACGAGCAAAACCGCGATCACGGCGGCCTCGTCCGCCTTGCCTAGAGCCAGTTGCAAGACGATGGTGAGTTCCAGCATCCACGGCACCGGCGACCAGAACTTGCGCAGCAAGGCGAGCAGCGGATGGGGCTTTTCCTCCGCCACCTCGTTGGCACCGTACTGGGCCAGAAGCCGCGCCGCCTCGGCGGCGCTCAATCCGCCGAGGGTGTCCGCCAGACCCGAATCGCCGTTGTCCATGGCCGTGCGGCGCTTAGGGCTTAGTCCCCGCGGACCAGCAATACCGGTTTGGTCGCTACCCGCGCCACGCCTTCGGCAACGCTGCCGAGGAACAGGCGGCTGATGCCCCGGCGGCCATGGGTGCCGATCACGATGAGATCGGCGGGCCAGGCTTCGGCGTCTTGCGCGATCACTTCGGGGACGCGGTGGGCCAAAACGTCGATCTTGATCAGCTTGGCCTCGGCCTTGACCCCGGCCTCGCGTGCGACCGCTTCCGCTTTGTGGAGGACGTCCCAGCCGCTGTTCACCATCAGCTCCACCATTTCGACCGGGTTGGGAAACTCCACGTCCGGGCCGAGGTTCACGGTATCGACCGCATGTACGATCCGCAGTTGCGCCTGCGCTTCACCCGCCAATTTAATGGCTTCCTGCAATGCAATGTCCGAGGTATGGCTGCCGTCAACCGCAACCAGGATATTTCGATACATGGTCGTTCTCCTAGAATGGCTTGGTAATCCTTTAGACACTGTTTTAGAAATCTCGTGCCCGCTTGCCGCAGTTTACGGTTTTAAACCCCGCGCAGGCGGGCAACGAGTGGAATTAAGCAAGCCGCGCTTGGGCGGGGCTTTTCCAAAGCAGCATCGGAAGCCGGAGTATAGACCAGTCGAGGCCGGGGCGAAATCCGGCGAAACGCGCCGGCAGCAGGGAACATGATGGCAACAACCCAATATAAATGCGAATAGGCCGATAAATTACAGAAGTTTAAGTGCGAACGGCCGATTCCTCATCCGTTTCCGGCGCGTTCCGATCTGCAATCCTCATAATCTTGGCCTCAATCTCAATTTAGGGTGCGAAATCGGCTAGAATCGAGCCCGGCTTGCGGGTAGTGTGGCAGCCGCTAACAATAAATCCAATCAAAGGAGCCTCTGATTAAGTCGCACGGGGA
>JAIOJO010000434.1 GCA_019911985.1 Sulfuricellaceae bacterium
GTTCGGCACCACCATCTGCGAAGCACATTGCCACCACCGCAACAGTGTCACCCATTGGCCAACGTCGCAGACAAAACAGCCGGTATTGTCGATCCGGGCGGTCAAGGAATCGCCAACGCAGGTAATCAATGTCCCGCACGCCCAATACAAAATCCCCAAAGTCCCGCGCCATTGCCGCCCAAACTCCCGCTACTTGCTGCTCCAAGGTTGCTCTATTTTCTACCAAGGGTGACCAATTCCACCAAGGCGCTAATCTTTCTGCCCTCACCGCCCAACGCAACTGAAGAATCTTCCCGGCATTATGGTACAGCCCAAGCATCTCCCCTAACTGTACATGGCGCTTGCTGGGAAAGCCAAAGGCCAACCGATAGTTTTTTCCTTCTCCCACCCGGCTGCCAAAAAACCGTGTGCAAACCTGAAAGAACGGCCCCTTACGGGTCATCAACCCCCGCACCTGCGGCGCCACCATAACATCCCCTATCTGTACAGCCTTCACCGGCACACCATGCCACAAGAGTGTGCGTGGGATACCCGCGTAATGCGCCACCAAACACCCCGAATCATCCCATAAGCCCACCGCCTCGCCCCGACCCTGACCATATTTCCAGTCGAACCAACGCTCATCGTGTGTCTGTCCAAAAACTTTGGCAAATAGCCGCCGTACTTCAGTCTCGTCTTCCACCCCAAGAGCCGAAATGCGGAAGCGATGGCTGCCAATGCGACATTCTTTGCCCTCCCCCTCTGGTCTAGCTGGGCCGTGTAACTGGATAATGGGCAACGATTCAGACATTCGTTCGCCACTCATGTGGCAAATCAACAATGCCTTGAGCCACCCCCTCCTGCGTTACTAGCAAGGTCAAGCAGCGTTCCGCAATTTCATACGGATGCAGAGCCCGCTCGCAAGCTAGAAAGACCGACACTGAATACTCCCCCTTTAGCAGCGGAATGGCTGGAAACGTCAACGTAATCTGCCCCCGGCCCGCCCCATCCACGGAGAGCATTACTCCGTCATTGGTCGAAATGGCGCTCGCCACACTCACGCCCGCCATGCTAGTAATGCCAACTGCCACACTGGGAATAGGTAATGCAGTGTCCACGATGAATTCCACCTTCACCTCCACAACGCTCAGCTTCGAAAGCACCGGCAATATTGTCCCAACGACACCATCCACTGCGCCTTCCACCTTCAGTATGCGCCCGGCCATCCGCACTGATGAAGCGCTACCCGCTATTGCGCCCACGTCGTTCCTTCCACCAACTTTTGCATCCAGCTCAGCCTGGTAAGCAACCGTCACCCGTGTCGCAATATCCAGCATTTGTAACCGCCCCCGATTAAGCCACATAGCCCGACTACACAGCGCTTCAACCTGGTACATCGAGTGCGAGCAAAAAAGTATCGTCTTGCCGGCGTCTTTCAGCGCCATGATGCGGTCGAATGACTTGCGCGCGAACTCGCCGTCGCCCACCGACAAGGCCTCGTCGATCACCAAAATGTCGGGATCGACGCTGATCGCAACGGAGAACGCCAGCCGCACGTACATGCCGCTGGAGTAGGTTTTGACCGGCTGGTCGATGAAATCCCGAATACCGGAAAATTCGACGATATCCTCGTAGCGCGCGGCGATTTCCGCCTGGCTCAAGCCCATCACAGCCGCGCTCATGAACACGTTCTCGCGGCCGGTGAATTCGGGATTGAAGCCGGCGCCAAGCTCCAGCAAGGCGGCCACGCGGCCCTGGACGGAGACTTCGCCGTCGGTCGGCGTCAGCGTGCCGCACACCAATTGCAACAGCGTGGATTTACCCGAGCCGTTCCGGCCGATAATACCCACCACCTCGCCGGGCATGATTTCGAAATCGACGCCGCGCAGCGCCCAGAATTCGCGGTAAAACCGGCGTTTTCCGCGCCACAAGAACTGCTTCAAGCGATCCTGCGGTTGCGCGTAAAGCTGGTAGCATTTGCCCAGACCGCGGGCGCGGATCACCGGCCGATCAGAGGACATCGGCAAAGCCCTTGCGCGTTTTTTCGAACCAAGCCAAACCCGCCCAGGCCACCAGCATCGCAATAACGGAATAAATCGCCAGCCCGCTCCAATCCGGCAGCTTGCCCCAGATCACCACGTCGCGAGTCTGCTCGATGACAAAGGCCATGGGGTTGAGAAACAAATAGCCGCGCACCGATTCCGGCAAGGCGGAGACCGGATAAAAGATCGGGCTCATGAACATCAGCACCGTCATCGCCATGCCAACGAACTGCCCGACATCCCGGACGAATACGCCGATCGACGCCAATAGCCAGGACAAGCCCATGAGCAACACCAACATGGGCAGCACAACAACGGGCAGCAGCAAAATCGTCCAGGACACCGCATGTCCGACCGCTGCGAGGAAAACCAGCAGCACCGCCACGCTGATGCCGGCATGGAAGAGAGCCGAACCCAGCGCCACCCAGGGTAGAATTTCCAGCGGAAAAATAACTTTTTTGACGTAGTTTACGTTGCCCAAAATCAGTCCAGGAGCGCGTGAGACACATTCCGAGAACAAATTGAACACAATCAGACCCGCGAATAATACGAGGGCAAACTCAAATTTGTCGCCGCCGCCGAGGCCCCAGCGCGCTTTAAAAACGATGCTGAAGACAAACGTGTAAACCGCCAGCATGAACACCGGATTGACGAAGGACCAGAGCAGCCCGAGGATCGAACCCCGGTAACGACCGACCACTTCGCGCTTAACCATTTGCAATATCAGCGGGCGGCTGCGCCAAAAACTGGAAAAGACCTTAGAGGGTCCGATGGGTTCGTGCCGCATGTTCGAGGGTAGATTCAAGCCGTAATGTGACTGAGTTTATCTCAGATGGATATAATTAAGAAAACCTGCGGAGCCATTACTGCAAGGTCATGGGGGTAATGATAGCATCGCCGACAACGCTTGCCGAAACCGCGTTTACCAAGGCGGTGCGCCAAGTGTAGGCCCCGGCAGGGAGACTGGACAAGGGAATCGCCCCAAATATCCCGCCGCTGCCAAAAAGCGTACCCGTGAACGCCGTGCTGCTGCGATAGCCGAGCGCAAGCGGCACATAGCCGGATGAGGCAACCGCCGTCCAGCTTCCATCCGGATGCAGGGCGTATTCGCCCAGCGGCGTTTGTACGGCGACATAGATATTCATCGCGGCGCCCGTTGGGGGCAGCGCGAAATTTATCGTCAGCGACTCCTGCGCGCTGAACTGTTGCTTGCTCAACACAAGGTGGGGAACCAGGCTATTGCCGGTAGCGCCCGCATCCAAAAACCCAAAAGCGTAGGTTCCGCCGCTGATCG
>JAIOJO010000435.1 GCA_019911985.1 Sulfuricellaceae bacterium
ACAATGACCGCTTAAGAGGTTGTTTTAATATTTAATCTGGTCATGCCGCCGCCGGCGCCATAGTCCCGAGTTCGCCGCAGAAAATCCGAAAAATTCATAACGAAACATTTCAAACGCACGGCAAAAAACAATTTGTTACAACCCCCTTATCTTCCGACATACCCCGTTTACATGGCTATGCTGCAATATCTCCATTGCAATCCGTGAGAAAAGGATAGCCATGAAAACGACGCAAAAACTCGTCTGGATGCTCGGCATTTCCGCCGTCCTGGCGA
This sequence comes from Sulfuricellaceae bacterium, assembly GCA_019911985.1. GTDB lineage: Bacteria > Pseudomonadota > Gammaproteobacteria > Burkholderiales > UBA9220 > JAIOJO01. The sequence continues at coordinate 276 of JAIOJO010000435.1, forward strand.
CGCTCGCCTACCCCGCCCAAGCCGATGATGACCGGGGCCATGATCGGGGTCCCGACCGCCATTGGGGCGGCGACATCCGCCATTTCGACCGCCACGACATCCATCTGTGGCGCGGCGGCAGTTGGCGCCACGGCCATCACGACGGCCGCTTCGGCTGGTGGTGGGTGGTAGCGGGAATGTGGTACTTCTATCCTCAGCCCGTCTACCCTTATCCCGACCCCTATCAGCCTCCGGTTGTCGTGGTTCCGCAGCAGCCCAGCGCCCCGCCGCCCGATACCGCCCCTGCGGTGCCGGTGTGGTATTACTGCCCGTCGGCGCAGGGCTATTACCCCTACGTGTCCGTCTGCCCCGGCGGCTGGAAAACCGTGCCGGCGACGCCGCCGGAACAGTGACAGGGAGAGAAACATGAAACGCATGCTTCTTCTTGGCCTTGCCGCCATTGGCCTGGCCGGCTGCGCTAGCGCGCCCCTCGGCCCGCGCGTGGCGGTGATGCCCGCTCCCGGAAAAACCATCGAGCAGTTCGCCGCCGAAGATCAGTATTGCCGCCACTACGCCGAGCAATCCACCGGCTTAGCGCCATCGGAGCTCGCGTCCCGCGATTTCGCCGCGTCGGCGGCCACCGGCGCGGCGATAGGCGCCTTGGCCGGAGCGGCGATGGGCAATCATGAAAGCGCCGGACAGGGTGCCGGGGCTGGGCTGATTGCCGGCACGGCGGTCGGCACCCAGCAAGGCGCCCTGGCCTCCCGCGATGCCCAGCGGCGTTACGACCTGGCCTACCAGCAATGCATGTATGCCAAGGGCAACCAGATTCCGGGCTATTCCAGGGTTCCTGCGCCCGCGCCCCGGATGGAAGCCGCGCCTTACCCGCCACCTCCGCCGGGAAAAAATTAGTCAGCCGAAATAAAACGCCTCTGAACAGATGAATCACGCCCTCGTTGTAAACCGATGCGTTACATGCTACATTCCGGCTCATGATTAAGAGCTTCCGGCACAAAGGCATCCAGCAGTTCTTTGAAACAGGCTCCAAGGTGGGCATCCAGGCCCAACACGAACGCCGGCTGCGCTTGCAGTTATCCCGCCTCGACGACGCCAAGGAAGCGAAGGACATGGACGCCTCGGGCTGGAAGTTCCACCGCCTCAAGGGTGAGCTAAAAGACCATTGGGCGGTATGGATAGACGGCAACTGGCGACTGACCTTCGCCTTCGAAGGCGAGGACGCGATCTTGGTGGATTACCAGGATTATCATTAGGAGATAAATGGCAATGGCTCGAATGTTCAATCCGCCCCACCCGGGCGAGGTATTGCGGGAGTTTCTCCCGGAGGACATGACGATAGAAGAAGTGGCGCGCCGTCTGGGGGTATCCCGGGTTCAATTGTCCCGCGTGCTCAACGGCCGCTCTGCGATTTCCGCCGAAATGGCGATCCGGATCGGGCTGTTGACCGGAACGACGCCGGAATCCTGGCTTACCGGCCAGATGAAATGGGATCTTTGGCAAGTGTCGCAGAAACCCCTGCCGCCGGTGGAACCGCTGCCGCATGCGGCGTAGGTGCTAGGTTTGTACGGGTAGATGATCTCAGTTGGGCGCCGCAAAGGGGGCGGCTCCTCCTCACCGAGACATCGAAAGACAAGTCGAAGCTGACCCCTTTGACCCCTTTAGTTCTCAGAACCTTGCATTCAATACGCACCAATGAAAAACTTCATTCCGGCGCCGCCTGACAGACAGCGCCCAGCGCCGTAGCCCGACGCTGCCCCTACCCACCGTATCAAGGAACCTCTGATGGAAGCTTTGACCCTCGTCATCGGCAACAAGAACTACTCCTCCTGGTCCCTGCGCCCCTGGCTGTTCCTGAAGCACAATGGGGTGCCATTTTCCGAGGTCCCTGTTGCACTGTATCAACCCCATTCGGCATTGCGCCAATACTCACCGTCAGGCCTGGTACCGGTACTGCACCACGACGACTTGTGGGTCTGGGATTCGTTGGCGATTTGCGAATACGTTTCGGAAAGATTTCTGAACGGCAAGGGCTGGCCCACGAACATGGCGGCGCGCGCGGTGGCGCGGGCCGTCAGCGCCGAGATGCATTCGGGTTTCCAGAACCTGCGGTCGAACTTGCCCATGAACCTGAAAGCCCGGTACAAGTGGAAGCCGGTCAGCGAAGCGACGGAGAAGGATATCCGGCGCATCGTCGAAATCTGGGAAGAATGCCGTGCCCGATATGGAAACAGCGGGCCGTGGCTGTTCGGCACATTCTCCATCGCGGATGCCATGTTCGCGCCGGTGGCCTGGCGGTTCCATATTTACGGCGTACCCTTGGGCGGCATTGCCCAGGAGTACACGCAACAGCTTCTGGAATTGGACGGCATGCTGGCGTGGCACGCCGATGCGGTAAAGGAAAGCGAGGCCTTGCCGCAGTTCGAGGCGCAGGGCTGGGAGCCTGTCTAAATTAGGTATTGGCCTATTGTTTGCGAACCATTTGGCCAGAAAAAATCGAAGCTGAACATCCCTTTAGCCATTTGTCGCGCTTCGCGCGGTTGATTGAGACGGGGGGCGGCCCCGTGAGCCGCTCACTTTTCTTGTCTCGCCAAGAAAAGGTAAGCAAAAGAAGGCGACCCCGCCGCCCCGGTCCTTCGGACTACCCTGCGGTTTGCGGCTCAAGCGGGCGGGTGCGTAAACTCGGCCTTCGGCCTCAGACAAACGCGCCCGACTTCCCCCGCTTGGGCCGCAAATCCTCGGCGAGGCAGAGGGGAGGAAAAGCGTCGCCGATCAAGCGTTTGGGGGTTAGCAAAATCATTAGTAGGAGATTATGTCCATGGCGTTGAACCTCAACAGGGCCAAAGAACTTGGCATGTGGCTTCATGAACGAACCAATGGGCTCAATCTGCCACAGAATGATCGCATTCGTATTGGCGGCACAGTCCTTCATCTTGCCCTAGAGCATTACGATGCAATAATCGTCCTGATAGACGCACGACTTTACGGCTCGGCATTTTCTCTAGCACGGTTGCTGCTTGAAGCATATGTTCGTGGCGCCTGGCTTCTGAATGTTGCATCGGACACCGAACGGCAAAGCTATATGAAAGGTAAGTGCCCAGATTTTTATAAGCTGCTTGACGCTATTGGTGATGATCCGGAAACGGGGGGTGCTTGGATTAAAGGAACCAAGGAGAAAAACTGGACTCAATTTAATGAACTCACGCACGGCGGGGCATGTCACGTCATTAGAAGAAATACCGAAGAAGCTATTGAATCGGCTTACCCGGAAGAAGAACTGTCCAGGTTACTTGAATTTTCTGGTGAAGTAGCCATCCGTGTGGCGGCGGAACTCTTCGCCGTAGCGGATGACGAATTACTGCTTACCCAGTTGGCAGAAAAAGCAGCCATAATACGTGGTCATCCTAATCGGCTAGCATAGTACACCGTATAGCTGGATGTACCACACAACCGTATTTACACCCCCAGCCGGTTTCAACGACGCTTTTCCCTCCCCTCTGCCCCGTCTCGCCTTGCCGAAAAAATCGGGGGAAGTCGGGCGCGTTTGTCTGAGGCCGCAGGCCGAGTTTACGCGCCCGCCCGATTTTTCCGGCAAGGCGAGATTTAGCCCGAAGGGCCGGGGCAGCGGGGTCGCCTTCTTTTGCTTACCTTTTCTTGGCGAGACAAGAAAAGTGAGCGGCTTACGGGGCCGCCCCCCGTCTCAAACAATCCGCGCGAAGCGCACAACAAAAAAGCGGGGCAGCCACAACAGCCAACCCGCTCTCGTCGAACGGCGGGTTACGCGGCTACGCCGCTAACCCACCCTACACTTTTACAGCTTACCCCTGACCCAATCCGCCACGCCAGCCAGCGCCCCCGGCAGCTTCTCCGGCTCGGTGCCGCCAGCCTGCGCCATGTCCGGCCGCCCGCCGCCCTTGCCGCCCACCTGCTGGGCAACGAAGTTGACCAGCTCACCCGCCTTGACCTTGGCGGTGAGATCGGCGGTCACCCCAGCGATCAGGCTCACCTTGCCGTCGGCAGCCGATCCCAAGACGATGGCGGCGCTCTTGAGCTTGTCCTTCAGCTTGTCCAAAGTTTCCCGCAGGGTCTTGGCGTCCGCGCCTTCCAGCATGGCGGCCAGCACCTGGGCGCCGTCGATTTCCACCGCCTGGCCGGCGAGGTCGTCGCTCTGGCTGGAGGCGAGCTTGGACTTGAGCTTGGCCAGTTCCTTTTCCAGGGACTTCACATTGTCGAGAACCTGCGCGATCTTGGCCGGCAGTTCCTGCGCCGGGGCCTTGAATATGCCGGCCGCCTGGGCCAGCAGGGCCTGCTGATCCTGGACGTAGGCCAAGGCGTTGTCGCCGGTGACCGCCTCGATGCGGCGCACTCCGGCGGCAACGCCGCTTTCCGCCAGCACCTTGAACAGGCCGATGTCGCCGCTGCGGGCGACGTGTGTGCCGCCGCAGAGTTCGCGCGAGGAGCCGATGTCCAAGACCCGCACGGTGTCGCCGTATTTTTCGCCGAACAGCATCATCGCGCCCAGTTTCTGGGCTTCCTCGATGGCCAGCACGCGGGTCTGGCTGGCGGCATTGTCGAGAATTTCGGCGTTGACGATGGATTCCACCCGGCGGATTTCCTCGGGCGTCAGCGGCGCATTGTGGGCAAAGTCGAAGCGGGTCTTGTCGGGATCGACCAGCGAACCCTTCTGCTGCACGTGGCCGCCCAGCACTTCGCGTAGGGCCTTGTGCATCAGGTGGGTGGCGGAATGGTTGCGCTGGGTGCGGGCGCGGCGCTCGCCGTCCACGCGGGCTACGACGGCATCGCCGACCTTGAGGCGGCCGGATTTCAGCACGCCGTGGTGGCCGAAGACGTCGGCCTGGATTTTGTGGGTGTCTTGCACCGCGAAAAAGCCCTCTCCCCCAGCCCCTCCCCCGCTTGCGGGGGAGGGGAGTTCCAGCACGCCGGAATCGCCCACTTGGCCGCCGGATTCGGCGTAAAAAGGCGTGTTGTCCAGCACCGCCACGCCGTGCTGGCCGGCCTGCATTTCCTGCACCGGAGAGCCGTCGACGTACAGCGCGGTGATCTTCGCGCCCGCCACTTCCAGCTTTTCGTAGCCGTGGAAGGCAGTGGGCTGGCCGCTGTATTCAAGATTGGCCGCCATCTTGAACTTGCCGGCAGCGCGGGCTTGCTCGCGCTGGTGCGCCATCGCGGCGTCGAAACCGGCCGTGTCCACCGCCACGCCGTGCTCGCGGCACACGTCTTGGGTTAAATCCAGGGGGAAGCCGTAAGTGTCGTGGAGCTTGAAGGCGGTATCGCCATTGAAGGTCTTGGCGCCGGACTTGGCTAGTTCGGCCAGGTCGGCTTCGAGGATCGCCATGCCGTGCTCGATGGTCTCGAAGAAGCGCTCTTCCTCCAGCTTCAGCACCTCGGTGATGCGGGCCTGGTTTTCCTTCAGCTCGGGGTAGGCGTCGCCCATCTCGGCCACCAGGTCGACGACCAGCTTGTGGAAGAAGGCGGCGCGGGCGCCCAGCTTGTAGCCGTGGCGGATGGCGCGGCGGACGATGCGGCGCAGCACGTAGCCGCGCCCTTCGTTGCCGGGGATGATGCCATCGGCGATGAGGAAGGAGCAGGCGCGGATGTGGTCGGCCAGCACTTTCAGCGAGGGGCTGTCGAGGTCGGCGCATTGCGTCTCCCGCGCGGCGGCCTTGATGAGGGCCTGGAACAGGTCGATTTCGTAGTTGGAATGCACGCCCTGCAGCACGGCGGAAATGCGCTCCAGGCCCATGCCGGTGTCGACGCTGGGCTTGGGTAGCGGGTGCATGACGCCCTGCTCGTCGCGGTTGAACTGCATGAACACGTTGTTCCAGATTTCGATGTAGCGGTCGCCATCCTCCTCGGGCGTGCCGGGCAGGCCGCCGGGGATGTGTGCGCCGTGGTCGTAGAAGATTTCGGTGCAGGGGCCGCAGGGGCCGGTGTCGCCCATCATCCAGAAGTTGTCGGAGGCGTAGCGGGCACCCTTGTTGTCGCCGATGCGGATCACGCGCTCGGCGGCTAGCCCCATCTCTTTCGTCCAGATGTCGAAGGCTTCGTCGTCCTCGGCGTAGACGGTGACCCAGAGCTTGTCTTGGGGCAGCTTGAACACCTCGGTGAGCAGCTCCCAGGCATAGCGGATGGCGTCGCGCTTGAAGTAATCGCCGAAGCTGAAGTTGCCCAGCATTTCGAAGAAGGTGTGATGCCGTGCCGTGTAGCCGACGTTTTCCAGGTCGTTGTGCTTGCCGCCGGCGCGCACGCACTTCTGCGACGACGCGGCGCGGGTGTAGGGGCGCTTGTCGAAGCCGAGGAAGACGTCCTTGAACTGGTTCATCCCGGCGTTGGTGAACAGCAGGGTCGGGTCATCGTGGGGAACGAGCGAGCTGGACGCCACCACGGTGTGACCATTGGATGCGAAGTAGTCGAGGAATTTCTGGCGGATTTCAGCGGATTTCATGGTCAACTTAACTCAATATCCAATTGTTTAAAAATCAATTTTGCAAGACTATCTTTAATTTCGGAATGGCGCGGAACCGGGGCTTTCCGCCCGTTCCGCAAATTCAGGTAAATGTCGTGATTCGCACCGTGCCGATGCAAATGGCAGCGGTTCTTGACCAATAAGCGAATGAGCTCCCCGCGCTTCACGCCGCCAATTGCAGCAACTTCGTCATAGCGGAAGGCGGAACGGGCATATCTTCGTCAGCTTGCAACAACTTGTAAACCTCGGCGATATTGCTTTCCAGTTCCGCCAAGGTTTCCCCTTGGCTAAAACAGCCCGGCACCTCGCGCAGGCGCCCGATAAACCAACCGTCATCCTGCCAATAATCCAACGTAAATGTAGACATCGTTAAGCTCCACTCCAAATAAGGCTAGCTTCACCGAATCACCCCGGCAGGCGCAGGGTTTCCCGGATGCGCGGGCGCAATCCCTGGCCGCCGATGATGGCCGTATTCTCAAGCACGCCCTTGACCGTGACCGTCTCGTCCATGGCGGGCAGCTTGTCCTTGGGCGTCACGGCGATCTCGCCGCCGGCGTCACGCACGGTGTACTCGCGCAGGTCGAGGAAAGGTATCTTGGTGAGCTGGCTCACCTTGCCCTGGATGCGCACCTCCTTGCCCTCGAAGCGCGCGGAGTCGGCGACGATGTCCTTGATCGGCGTTGTGCCCGCCAACGGGTCGCAAGCGGCCAAAAGGGCTATCGATGTCAGAATTAATAGCATTCTCATGCTTAAGCTCCTTGTCTGCGCCTCATTCGGTCTCGCCAAGCTCATGCCGCAAGGCCTGGAAAATCACGTCCATCGCAAAGCCCCGGCTCTGCAAAAACCGCACCTGCTTGGCCTTCTCCTGGGCGTCCCGAGGCGGATGGCCGAACTTCTTGCCCCATACTTCCCGCGCCCGCTCAAGCTCGCCGTCCTGCAATCCGGCCAGCGCGGCGGCGACGAAGGCCTCGTCCACGCCCTGCTCGCGCAATTCGTAGGCGATGCGTTGCGCTCCGTATTTGGCGCCGCGGGCGTGAACGATTTGCTCGGCGTAGCGGCTGTCGGACAGCCAATTGCGCGCTTCCAAGTCGTCCAGCAAGGCATTCAGGTCGTCGTCCTCGCCCGCATGGGGTGCCAGCTTGCGCTGCAATTCCAGGCGCGAATATTCGCGCCGGCTCAGGCAGGCCAGCGCGCGCTGGCGCAGGTCAATCGTCTTCCGGTCCACCCGTGGTCACGCCCGCCACTTCGCCGCCGACATTCAACTTGGCGCGGATTTTACCCTCGATTTCGGCTGCCAACTCGTGACGCTCTTTCAAGTATTCGCGCACGTTATCCTTGCCCTGGCCGATTTT
>JAIOJO010000436.1 GCA_019911985.1 Sulfuricellaceae bacterium
CTATAACCCCATGTATCAATCAACTATTGAATCGTTCACCGAGGTCAGAATGCCGCGCAGGATGTTCACCTCCTCTTTTTCCAGGTGAGCCCGGTTGAATAAGCGGCGCAGGCGGGGCATCAGCTTCCGGGAATGGTGAGGATTGAGAAATTCGGTTCTGAGCAGGGTGCGCTCCAGATGCTCGTAGAAGCGCTCGACGTCTTCGTTAAGCGCCAATTCCGGCGGCGCCAAAGCGGACGGCCGGTTTTCCGCCAGCATCGCCAAGCGCAATTCGTAAGCGACCAATTGCACGGCGGAGCCGAGGTTGAGCGAGGAATAATCGGGGTTGGTCGGGATGCTCAAGAGCATGTGGCAGGACTCCAGCTCCTCATTGGTCAGCCCGGACATTTCGGTTCCGAACAGCAGCGCGACCTCCTGGCTTGCCGCCACCGCGGCCAGATCGGGCGCCGCTTGGCGCAGATAATGATGGTTCGGCGACAATCCCCGCCGCCGCGCGCTCAGGCCCGCCACCAGCGCCGTGCCCGCCAAGGCTTCGGCCAGGCTGGAGCACACCTGGGCATGCTGCAAAATATCCAGCGCGCCGGTCGCGCGTGCGTCGGCTTGGGGATCGGGAAAAAGCTTCGGATTGATCAGATACAGCCGCGACAAGCCCATCGTCTTGATAGCGCGCGCCGCTGCGCCGATATTGCCCGGATGGCTGGTATGGCTAAGGACGACACGGACGCGGGCAAACGCATCGCTTGGGCAAGGAGAAGAATCGGCGAGCGGCGATGCTTCTTCCGCCTCTTCTTTATTCACTCGTGATTTATCAGTAGAATGGCGCTCTTGCAATTTCCCGTTCCTTAAGAATCCTATCGCGCACGGAAGGCCTGTCCCATGCACCCCATGTTGAATATCGCGGTTAAAGCCGCACGCCGCGCCGGCCAAATCATTAATCGCGGCGCACAGGACGTCGACCGTCTCACGATCCATAACAAAGGCGTCAACGATTTCGTCAGCGAAGTGGATCACATGGCCGAGAAAGCCATAATTGAAGTTCTGCTGGAGGCCTATCCGAACCACGCGATTCTAGCAGAAGAAAGCGGCATCAGCGGCGAATCCGAGTTCCAGTGGATCATCGACCCCCTCGACGGCACCACCAATTTCCTCCACGGATTTCCCCAATACGCCACCTCCATCGCGCTATTGCACAAGGGCATGCTATCCCATGGAGTGATCTACGATCCGGTACGCAACGACTTGTTCACCGCCTCGCGCGGCCAGGGCGCCTTCCTCAACGACCGCCGCATCCGCGTCAGCAAGCGGGTCAACCTGAAGGATGCGCTGATCGGCACCGGCTTCCCGTTCCGCGACTTCACCCATCTCGACGCCTATATGGGCATGCTCCGCGACATGGTGCAGACGACCGCCGGCGTGCGCCGCCCCGGCTCCGCCGCCTTGGACCTGGCCTATACCGCCGCCGGGCGTTTCGACGGTTTCTGGGAAATCGGCTTGTCCACCTGGGATATCGCCGCCGGTTGCCTATTGGTACAGGAGGCGGGCGGCCTGGTTAGCGATTTTTCCGGCAATGAAAACTACCTGAGCAGCGGCAATATAGTCGCCGGCACGCCGAAAATTTTCAGCCAATTATTGCAAACCTTGACCCCTCACTTGAGCGACAGCCTCAAGATTTAAACGCTCGCACGGTCTTCGGCACGACGGCATTGCGCCCGCCCTGTTTGGCCTCGTACAAGTACTTATCCGCGCGTTTCAACAACTCCTCGCCGGTGCTGGGATGGTCGCTGCTCCAGCACGCGACGCCTATGCTGCACGTGACCTCGCCCGGCGCAAGCGGGCCGAGTTTGCTGCCGCGCACCGCCGCCAAAATCCGCTGCGCGCTGGCAATCCCGCACTCCGCGCCGCAATGCGGAATCAGCACGACGAACTCCTCTCCGCCGTAGCGCACCAGCACATCGGAATCCCGCAACTGCGCCGCCACGACTTGGGCGAAGTCCTTGATCACCTGATCGCCGCCCTCGTGCCCATGCCCATCGTTTACGCGCTTGAAATGGTCGATATCCAGCATCAGGCAAGCCAGGGAATGATCGTAGCGGTTGCACAGCTTGAGCTGCTGCACCAGCCACTCCCACAGGAACCGGCGGTTGTACAAGCCCGTCAAGGCATCGCGATTGCTGTCGGACTGCAGCTTCTGCGCGACTTCCAGCAGGGCCGACGAGCGGCTTACGCTTTCCGTCACATCCAGAATACTGAGCACGGCATAGACACGGCCGTCGTCGCCGGCCAGCGGGTTGACATAGGCCTGCTGCTGCATCAGCGAGGTGCCATGGCGCCCGCGGATAGCCGTGCGTATCGGGATGACGAATTGGTTGAGGGCTTGGGACAGCACTTGCGGCGAGCGGCGGGTAATGACTTGCCCTATCGCCCAGATCAAGCGAGGGCTATTGAAATGCGGAAATAAATCCTGCAGCGTCTTGCCTAGCGCGGACTCCTCCGAAATCGCGGTCTTTTCCGCCAGCCAGGCATTCCAACTGTGCACCCGGTAATACCCGTCCAGCACGGCAATGCCGATAGGCACCCGGTCCCGCACGCGCTCAGGCAACCGAGGCATCCAGCGACCTTTGCATTTCGGCTTTGAGGCCTTGCATCAAACTAGCCACCGACCTGACGCTCAACAGCAAAACCAGGCAGCCGCTCACATTCTGCTGCGATGCCCGCAACTGCGCCAGGATGATGATCACGCTCAAATCCCGCGGCTCGTGGCTACCCGCCTGGGCGGCGATCAGGTCTCCCAAGCGGTGCTCGCCGTAGGTCGGAACCGACAGCTCGATTTCGCCTCGAATCAAATCCGAGAATACCGAAATACCCGACGAAATGATGATGTTTCCGATCTCGGTCATGGCTTCGTGCTCGTAGGCGCGCAAATCGACGCCTGCCAATATCGGCACCGAGCCGATCAAGGCATTGACCAGTTTCCGCGTTCCGTCCAAATGGAACACCAGCATGGCCGTCCCGTCCACCTGCCCGTTGAGCCGCTGCCAGACGCACGCCACATCCTCCTCGCCCGGCATGGCCAGCGCGGCAAGCACCTCTTCCACCGGGACGATTTCGACCTTGGGCACGCCGATGCTGATCGTATCGTTCAGCAAAGAGGAAAGCTGGGTTGCGGCCCGATTCAAGCCGATATTGGTCAACTCGGTCAAGGAATTCCGTTCCAGCACGCTGAGCTCCATCAGGCTGGCCTCGCCGATCCCGGCCTGGAATTCTCAGTCCAAGGCGCTTTTTCGAAAGCAGGGAAAAACTCGGCAGCCCCCCTGCTGCCCGCAATGGGAATTGCAAACATAGACCCTCCCGTCAAGTATTCACCCGGCAAGAGTAGCGGAGCTATATTACAAAATCACTACATATATGGCTATGACGATTCTGAATACACTATAGGTAGTATAAATAGTATACCCCATTCCTTATCCGCCACACGCTGCGGACAGCGCACGGCGCATCGTTTAAAATTCGGCTTGCCCGCACATTAATGCCGCCGCGGGGATCGATGCGCTTATCGCCCGCCATCGTTTCGACTATCCAAGGAATTTTCATGCATCGTTTCATCGTCTTTTTCATCCTGCTCCTGGCGGCCGGCGCCCCGGCACGGGCCTTTGAATTGCAGTCCCAGCAGGTCGTTCCCGGCGTTTACGCGCTGGTCGGCCCAAAGGAAGCACGCAGCTACGATAACTATGGCCTCAACGCCACGTTCGGCTTCGCAATCACGCCCACGGGCGTCGTGCTGATCGACTCGGGCTCCTCCCTCGCAGGCGCAAAAATCATCGCGGCGGCCATACGCAAAATAACGCCGCAACCGGTGCGCTGGGTTATCAACACGGGCAGCCAGGACCACCGTTGGCTCGGCAACGGCTATTTCGCCGGAAAGGGCGCGGAAATCATCGCCCTCAAACGCACCGTGGACACGCAGCGCGAAGTAGGCGAACAGTGGCTGGCGGCCCTCAAGCCAGTGCTCAAGGAGCACCTGGACGGCACGGTACCGCTTCACGCCGCCCACCCCATTGCCGCCGACCGCCGCGCATTCGAACTGGGCGGCCGTCATTTCGAGCTGATCTGGCTTGGGGACGCGCATTTTGCGGGGGATGCCGTGGTGTGGATGCCACGGGAAAAGCTGCTGTTCAGCGGCGACCTGATCTTCGTCGAGCGTATCTTGGGCGTACTGCCTTGGAGCCATGCCGCAAGCTGGCGCAAGGCATTTCATGCCATGGAAGGCTTGCGGCCCGAACATATCGTTCCCGGCCACGGGCATAGTTGCGACTTGGCGACAGCTCGGCGCGACACAGGCGATTACCTGGACTGGCTGGTGACCGAGGTGGGCCAGGCGGTGGCGGACTGGGAGCCAATCGAAACCGCCGTGGACAGACTGGCGGACGCGCCGAAGTTCAAGCACTTGGAGCTATACGACATGCTGCACCGCTCCAATCTCAACCGCACCTATGTGGAACTGGAACAACGCGAATTGCCACGGGCCGCCCCGGCGAAGTAATAAACCCCCGCCCGCGGGGCGAGACGGGCTAGGCCCTGCCGGCATCCGTCTGCCGCGCCACCAACGGTCGATGGCCGAGCGCCGGTGATGGCCGATGACGACGAGGTCGTCGCCCGTTTCTTGGACGGCGGCAGCAATGGCCTCGACGGGCGGCTCGTCCATCGTCAGGATGACCGTCGCCTCCATCCCGGCCCGGCGCAAGCGCACAAGCCCCTCCTCAAGAACGGCGCTGACGCGATTTCGAGGGCGTCCCGGCACTCGGCGCTGCCGTCGTAAGTAAAAACGATAGTCTGGAACATGCGAGTCTTCCTCTTCCTCGGGCGGCGTCAAAATCGTTGCGGCGGGTCTGCCGGGCACCGGCGCTTGCGCGGCCCTTAGTCCATCGCCGCAGGCACCCCGCTCGCGGTGGCCTGCCTGGCCGGCGCCCGCAGCAGGACGAGCAAGGGGATGGCGGCCAACGTGATCCACATCATCAGCCGAAAATCCTGCAAATACGCCAGCGTGGCGGCCTGGCGCGTCACTTCGGCATCGATTGCCGCCAGCCCCTGGGGCGTATTCAGCGTGTAGGCGCCCGCCTCGACCGCCTGCCTCAGCGCCAAATTATAGTGGTTGATGTAGTCGGCGAACGCCGCATGATTGGCCTGCGTGCGTTGCGCCAGATAGGTAATCACCACCGAGATGCCGATACTGCTGCCGATGTTGCGCATCAGGCTGAACAGCGCCGTGCCTTCGTTGCGGTAGCGCGCCGCCAGGGTGGAAAAGGTGACGGTGGACAAGGGCACGAAGATAAAGCCCAGGCCCAGGCCCTGCGTGATGCCGGTGCGCACGATGTCCCAGTTGCCGATGTCCGTGTTGAAGCGGGTCATCTCCCACAGCGACAGGGTGGTCAGGACCAGGCCGAGAAAAATCATCCGGCGCGCGTCCACCTTGCCGGACAGCTTGCCCACCGTAAACATCGCGATCATGGTGCCTACGCCGCGCGGAGCCAGCAGATAGCCGACATTGATCACCGGGTAGCCCAGCAGGTTTTGCATGAACGGCGGCAGCAAGGCCATGGTGGCGAGCAGGATGACGCCGACGGTGAAGATGAACAGCAGGCCGACGCTGAAGTTGCGATCCTTGAACAGTCCGGGTTCGAGGAAGGGATGTTCGTGGGTGAATATGTGGGCGATGAACAGATAGAGCGACAACCCCGCGAGCATGGCCTCGGCGGTCACTTCCGGGCTGGCGAACCAGGCGAGGGATTCGCCGCGATCCAGCATCATCTGCAACGCGCCGATGCCGATGCTCAGCAGCGCGAAGCCGAGCAAGTCGAAACGCCGCGAACGGTCGAGCGGCGTTTCGTGCACGAAGGCCGCCAGTCCGAACCATGCCAGCAGGCCGAACGGCAAGTTGATGTAGAACACCCAGCGCCAACTGTAATACTCGGTCAGCCAGCCGCCGAGCGTGGGGCCGAGTATCGGCCCCACCATCACGCCCACGCCCCACATCGCCATCGCCGATCCATGGCGCTCGCGCGGGTAGGTATCGAGCAGCACGGCCTGCGACAAGGGCACGAGGCTCGCGCCGAATACCCCTTGCAGCAGGCGAAACAGCACGATCTGGTTCAAGCTTTGCGCCGCGCCGCACAGCATGGACGCCAGCGTGAAACCGACCACCGACCACATGAAGACGTGCTTGCGTCCCCAGCGCGCCGTGATGAAACCGGTCAGGGGCATGAAGATCGCCGCCGCCACGATGTAGGAGGTCAGCACCCAGGAAATCTGATCCTGGGTCGCGCCCATCGTCCCCTGCATGTGCGGCAAGGCCACGTTGGCGATGGTGGTGTCCAGCGCCTGCATGATGGTCGTCAGCATCACCGACAACGTGACCAAACCGCGGCGCGCGCTTTCCGGGCCGGCGGCTGCGGTGGAAGCGTTCATTGCCCTGGACTCAAAGCGAAAATCCGAGCACGCGGCGGCGATGGCCGGTGTCGATTTCCGTGACGGCGCTCAATCCCGCGCGCAGTTGCGGCAGGCCCGGCGCGGCGTCGAGCCTGATCCGCACCGGCACCCGCTGGGCGATCTTGACCCAGTTGCCGGTGGCATTCTGCGCGGGGATGACAGAGAACTCCGCGCCGGTGGCCGGACTCAGGCTGTCCACCACACCCCTCCAAAGCGCATTCGGATAGGCATCGATATGAACCTCGGCCGGCTGGCCCGGGCGAATGTGACCTAGATCCGTTTCGGTGAAGTTGGCCTCGACCCAAAGATGGCCGCCGACCACCAAGGCCATGGCCGTATTGCCTGCAGCGATGTACTGCCCCGGCTTGGGCGGGTTGCTGACGGCGCCCGGCAGCGAAGCGCGTACCTGCGTTCGCGCCAAGTCGAGCCGAGCTTGTTCCAGCTCGGCCAGCGCCGCACGATAGCTCGGATGATTCTCGACCGGATCGCCAACGCTGCCGCCCAGGGTTTCCGCGATGCGCTTCAGATCCTCCCTCAAGACTTCGATTTGCTGCGCGGCGAGTTCGCTGCTTTGTCTTGCATCGTCGTACTTGGACGCGGAGATGAAATTTCGGGCCACCAGATTGACTTGGCGCCGCTGCTCTTTCTGCGCGAAAGCGTACTTGGTCCGCGCCAGCGCGATTTCCGCCTGCTTCTCGCGATAGCTCGCCTGCATCGCCGCGAGATCGGCGCGCACCTGCGCCAGCTTGGCTTCGGCCTTGTCCACCGCGACCCGGAACGCGGCCGAGTCGATGCGGAACAACGGCTGGCCGCGGGTTACCGTCTGATTCTCTCGAACGAACACCTCCTTGATCGTGCCCGAAACGTCCGCACTGACCGGCACCTTGTCCGCCTTGACGTAGGCGTTGTCGGTTTCGACGTAGCGCCCGCCCTTCAAA
>JAIOJO010000437.1 GCA_019911985.1 Sulfuricellaceae bacterium
AAATAAGGCTGGGCTGAGCAAGAATTGTCGAGGTAGAGACCCCCATTGCGGGGGGGGGGGGTTGACCTGCTCCTCGTCGCCCCTCCAACAAAACCTCGGCCTTGCTCACTTGGAATATGAACCCACCCTTTTCAAACAGGCAATTTCATTATTCCTCTTACCACAAATTCGGCGGCGATGCCTTGAGAAATAGCGGTGGGCCGGTTCGATTTCCGCGACCCGGGAAAAACTGTCGAAACGAAGCTTAAGAAGTACTGGGAAGATCATCACCGACGACAGCGTCTAGTCACGCTTCTCCTCCAAGGAGCGCGCTTGTAGCCGGACCGAGGAGAACGGCCTGCCGGCTCAGGCTTCGGCCATATCCTCGCCGGGGAAGGTAAATTCGGCCATGGAGGCGATATTGATGTCGCCCACCAGCACGCCGTCCCATCGGCCGTTAGCGAACAGCGGCAAGGAGACGGTCAGACAGAAATCCTCGGTCGCGCTGGAGAGGTAAATCGGCGAGATATACGGACTATGCGTGGCGGCGACGCGCGAAAAATAGGGCTGATGGCTGCGATCCACCCCTTTGCCGCCCGCCTTGATGCGCCCGTACATCGCCGGATTAAGCCAATTTGGGTAACGCTGCTTACCCGCGGCATCGAGTTCGAAAACCACCTCGAAATAAGGGAAAGCCGTGAAATCCTCATCGAGGGCATGGGGGTCGTCGCTGCGAACCGCCCGGGCAAGCGCCTGCAAGGCCGAAACGGCGCTTTGCTCCCAAAGGCCGATTTGGGCGCCCGTTTCCACGGGCATCATGTCCGGCGGCGTATTTTCCGTGACGATGACGCTCCCGACATAAGACTTGGCGACCTTCTTGAGATAAGCCGCGCGCTCCGCCGCCGCGACGGCGTTGGCCATCCGGCCGGTGCGGCCGTTCACGATGCCCACGGAGATGCTGGCGATGGGGTAGCGCTTGCCGTCCTCGGTTTCGAAAAACCCCCGCCGCACGTCTTCCTCGTCGTACAAATGCATGGCCAAGGAGTGGAACTGGGTCATTACGTTCTGCAGCGCGCGGTATAGCCCGGCTTCCGCCTTCTCCAAAATGAGGATGAAATCGTCGCCGCCGATATGCCCCAGCATCGAATCCTGCTGGGCAGGGAAGGCATGGCGCAGTTGCTCGGCCAGCAGCCGGATCATCGCGTCGCCGCGAATGAAGCCATAGCGGTCGTTATAGGCCTTGAAGTTGTCGAGATCGATATACACCAGCACGACCGGCGCCTCGCCGTTCAACTGCGCGTCCAGCGTCTGCCGCAAACCCGGCCCGGTGGGCAGCAAGGACAAGGGGTGGAGGCCGACGGCCGGATCGGGTTTCGCCATGATTTGGGCAATCAGCGCCATCGGGTAAAGTATCCC
>JAIOJO010000438.1 GCA_019911985.1 Sulfuricellaceae bacterium
GCCCGCAAAACCCCGTCCCGTAAGGGTTGTGTCAAAAGCCGGCGTCTGCTGCGTTGCGCTCCTTGGCATCGTAGGCTCGCTACGACCGGCGTCGCGCGCCTTGCAGCCTCCGGCTTTTGACGCAACGCGATCCCCGTGCGATTTAATCAGAGGCTCCTTAAGCTTCCCGGCCTGAGATACTGATTGCGTCCCCGGCGTTCCTTGGCGCGTACGGTGCGCAGGCCGGATTCTTGGGAGGCAGTGGCGACGAGGCCGGAAACCACGTGGGATTCGGGCATGGGGTGCCTGTTCAGAAATCGCGGGAATAGGTGTATTTGTAGGCGGCCAGCCGATTAAGGGATTTGTGCGGTTGCCACACAATTCCATTGTTTTCTCTGTGACTCCGTGGTAGACGAATTGCCGTTTTTTAGTTTCAAATGCAATCGCACAAAGCCTGCTTGAATTTTACGATGTCGAGGGGTTTGGAAATATAGCCTGCCGCGCCGTCCAGCCCATCCTCGCCGGGACCGGGTGGCGTGTCGGCGCTGAAAATCAGCACCGGAAACGCCGCGCGGCCCTTTAGCCGCGCTAAAACTTCCCGGCCGCCGATCCCCGGCAATTGCAAATCCAACAGCAACAGGTTCGGCTCGAAGTCCTGCAAAAGCGCCAGCCCTTCCTCGCCGGTTTCGGCGCAGCGCAGCTCGAAGTGCGGAAATTTTGCCAGGATTTTCGTAACCAGATGCCGGTTGATCGAGCTGTCTTCGATGTAGAGAATTTTCTTCGCGGGCAAGTCCCTCAGTTTTTTGTCCAGCGCGTCCATATCCTCCCTCTTGCGTGAGTGCTCGCTGCCGCGCATCGCGCCTTGTTCTTGTTCCGTCCGGCCCAGCGGCCCCAAGCCTTCGCCGCCATCCATCAGCCCTGCTCGCTCCCATCCGCGTAACGCACCCGGATAGCCGCGACCTCCGGCAAGACGGAGCGGAAAGCGGCCACCAGCGCAGGATCGAAGTGCTTGCCGCTGCTTTCGTCGATGTAGGCCAGCGCCGCTTCGACGCTCCAGGCTTTTTTGT
>JAIOJO010000439.1 GCA_019911985.1 Sulfuricellaceae bacterium
GAAAACGGCCGATAAGCATCGAATACTTTTAAACCTAAGCCGACTTGCCTTAATTCCGCTTGTACCCGCACTAAGCGCTGAGCCACCGGTTCGCGCAGCCAACAGGCCGCCTTCGGATAACACGCCCTACCGGTAAAATTATTCGGGGTGGCATAGCGGATATCCAGTATGAACGTCCGGTCTAATGCGATCAATTCGATCAAATGCCTCTCCACGGACCACTCTTAAATCTTATTTCATAATAGCAGCAGTGCTGCCCATACAGAAAACGAAGCGCATTGAATGTTTGCGCTCTCGCGCCGTGTGAAGTATCCTGAGCGCACAAGGTTACACACTGCATTAGCCTTTGTTAATAATAGTTAATTTGTACTACAAGGAGAGACACACATGAATAAAATTAAGCTTTTTCTGGTTGCCCTTGGCATTGCCTTGTCTTTTGTAACTGCACCCGCCATCAGCGCCGACAGCCCTAAGGACAAAGTCGTCTTGCAGGTGAGCGAGGCCAATCCGGCCACCTGGAACCTCACCATGAATAATGTCAATAATTTTGTACAAGCTTTGGGCAAAGACAATGTCAGCGTTGAAGTCGTAGCCTACGGCCCCGGCCTCAAGATGTTTATGCTGGACTCCCCGGTTGCCAATCGAATTCAAGAAATGTCCGATAAAGGCGTCAAGTTTGCTGCCTGCGGCAATACCATGAAGGCGATGAAAGTCACCAAGGACGACCTGGTTCCGGCGGCTTTCGTGGTTCCGGGCGGTGTTATCGAGCTGATGCACAAGCAACAAGAAGGCTACGCCTATATCAAGCCTTAAACTCTTGACGGACTTGCCCAACCGCCCAAATACTGGAAGAACTATGGCACGGGCAAGGCCTCCTTGTAGAGGTTCTGTCTTTCAAAAAGGGCTGCGCAAGGCATTTCGCCGGAGCGCGGCCCTTTTATTTCAACAAAAATCATCTTGTCACAATTGGGATTTAAGCGCCACGGACAGGCTCGAAACTGGCGTCAAGATTCAAGTCATCGCAATAATCCAAAAAATCGCTGCGCAAGTTTGAAATACGCGTTTCACTTGGAACACCCACGGTCAAGCTCACGGAAAACATAGGGGCGCCACTGTGCGGGGCTGGATACGTTTCCGTCTGAAGCTCCTCGATATTGATGCCGTTGCGGGAAAAAAAACTGGCTAGGCTATGCACGATTCCCGGATGATCCATGGCCACCACCTCCACATGGTAGGGGATCATGGGCTGCATGCGCTTCTGTTTCTGGGTACGCTTATGCAGGATAGACAGTCCGAGTTGCGCCCCTAAGGACGCCAACTGCCCCTCGAGTTTTGAAAGCGCGTTCCACGCCCCGGAAACCAGCAGAATCAACGCAAAATCGCCGCCCAATACCGCCATGCGGCTTTCCTCGATATTGCACCCGCTCTCGGCTATCCGGCTCGAAAGACTATCAACCAAGCCCACCTTATCTTCGCCCGAAGCCGTAATCACCAAACATTCATTGCTGCCGTCTACAATCATAGCTTATCCAAAAAAACATGATGGACGATAGTGTAATAGGCTGCGCCATAATGTGCCACCAAGCCACTTAAGGTTCGGCCACGGGAACAGCCATTAATTAAACACCCTATGTTAACGACCCTCGCCTAAAGGCGAGGGCTTAAGATTACGGCTCAAGCCGGTAC
>JAIOJO010000440.1 GCA_019911985.1 Sulfuricellaceae bacterium
GTCCTGAACGCGGTGGGTGACATGGCCGAGCCCTTGTTTATCGATTACGTGGACATCGAATGGGGCTTGAGGGCTCGGGGAATGGGTTTCCAGTCCTTGGGCGTTTGCAAGGCGACGATGCGGCATAGCCTGGGCGAGGCCCCGTCCTGTTTTTTTGGCCGCAAGATACCGGTGCATAGTCCGCTGCGACACTATTACCATGTTCGCAATGCGATTTGGCTGTACCGTCAAGCGTGGGTGCCATCGCATTGGAAATGGGCGGACGGTTTCCGGCTGCTGCTGAAATTCGGATATTATTCCTTGCTTACCCCCCCTCGGATACAGCATTTGCGGATGATGGCGCTCGGTATTTATCATGGCTTGAGCAAGCGCAGCGGCCGTTTGGACTAAAGTAGCGATGAATGCAAGAATCCATTTGTCGGTCGTGAGTCACGGACAGGGGGCGCTGGTTCGGGAGCTGCTCGCGGATCTCGCGCGCTATTGCCAGGCGGAGTCCCTGGAAGTGGTGCTGACTCTCAATCTGCCGGAACGCCTGCCCTTTTCTCCGGCGGAGTTTCCTTTCCCTTTGCGGGTGGTGGAGAATGGCCGTCCCCAAGGCTTCGGCGCCAATCATAACGCCGCTTTCGCCGGCTCGGCGGGCGAGGAGGAATGCTTCGTTGTCGCCAATCCCGACGTGCGCCTGAAGAACAACCCATTCCCCGCCTTGCTGGCGTGCCTGAGGGACGAGCCCGAAGCCGGTGTGCTGGCGCCCCGGGTATGCAACGGCGCGGGCCGCGTGGAGAACAGCGCACGCGCCTTGCCGACACCGGTGGCGATCCTGGCCAAGGCCTTGGGGTTAGAACAGCGGAACGCTTATCTTGAGGAAAGAGACTGTGTTCCGGTGGACTGGGTGGCGGGCATGTTCATGCTGTTTCCGGTCGAAAGCTTTGCGGCCGTTGGCGGTTTCGACGAGCGTTACCGCTTGTATTACGAGGATGTGGACATCTGCTCGCGTCTTTGGCTCGCCGGGCGGCCGGTGCGGTTGGTAGGGGAGGCGGAAATCGTCCACGATGCGCGCCGCGACAGCCATCGCAAGCCGAAATACCTCGCTTGGCACCTGGCCAGCATGATGCGTTTTTTCCTCTCGCCGGTTTTTTTCCGGCGCAGGCGGCAAATTCATGAATTATCGGACAACTGAGGGGCGCGTGCTGGTCACCGGCGCGAACGGTTTCGTCGGACTCGCGCTGTGCCGGCGCTTGCTGACGGAGGGGTTCTCGGTCAACGCCGCGGTGCGCCGTCTTCCTGACGGCGAGGAGAAGGCTGGGCTGGCGGGGCCGGACCGGCTGCGTTACGTCGCGGTGGGGGATATCGGGCCGGATACCGATTGGAGCGAGGCGCTGGCCGGGGTGGATGTGGTTATTCATCTCGCCGCCCACGTCCATGCCGACGGACGCGACGAGCAGGCGTTCTACCGGGTCAATGCGGCGGGTACCGAGCGCTTGGCGCAAATTGCCGCCAGCCGCGGGGTGTCCCGGATGGTTTACGTCAGCTCGATCAAGGTGAACGGCGAGCGCACGCTGGTAAATGCGTTTTCCGAGGCGGACGTGCCGGCTCCGCAAAACGCGTATGCCTTGTCAAAGTGGCTGGGGGAGAGGGCCTTGATGAAGGTGGCCGAGGAAACCGGCCTGCAGGTCGTGGCGCTCAGGCCGCCGCTGGTGTACGGGGCCGGCGCCAAGGGGAATTTCTTGCGGCTGATGCAGTGGATAGTCCGCGGCGTTCCGCTGCCGCTGGCCGCGATCGACAACCGCCGCACCCTGCTGGGCCTGGACAATTTGGTGGATGCGCTGATTCTATGCGCGGTGCGCCCCGAGGCGGCGGGAAAAACCTATCTCCTGGGCGACACGGAATCGATCTCGACGCCGGATTTGTACCGCCGCTTAGCCGCCGAGCTGGAGTGCCCGGCAAAATTGTTTTCCCTCCCTCCCGGTTTGTTGCGCTTCGCGGGCGTGGCCCTGGGCCGCGCAGAAAGCGTGGATCGCCTGTTGGATTCGCTGGAGGTCGACACGTCGCTGATCCGGGCCGAGCTCTCGTGGACTCCGCCTTGTTCGCTGGCACGCGGCCTGCACGAGTCGGCGCGGTGGTATCGCCAGCAGATCGGCGGCACTTATTGATCCGGCCAAGTGAATTTTGAAGTCCGTTCGCCTTGTCGAAAGGTGAATGGACTTCGACAGGCTCAGCCCGAACGGTGTTAATACTTCAACGTGCCGGATCAATAGCCTTCGTGGACTCTGGGTTTTCTTAAATAGGCCTTTTTCGTATATTCACCGCTGCTTGCAAGGGGTAAAATCCGCCATCCACTATTCCCTTGAGATAACCGTCCTGAATGCTTTGTCGATCCCGGCTTTAGCCTTTTTCGTAACGCTGTCCATGCTGTTTTTTTTGCTGAAAAGCGGGCTGGCAAGCGTGGCTATGGACCATCCCAACACGCGTTCGCTCCATTCCTCGCCGATTCCACGCACCGGCGGCTTGGCCATCATGGCGGGGATTGCCGCCGCATGGATCGCGGCGCGAGGAAACGGCCTGGATCTTATGTGGCTGTTGGCGTGTCTGCTGGCGCTGCTTTCCTTTGCCGACGATAAATACGGTTTGCCCGTCCTCGGGCGAATGGCGGCGCACATAGCGGCGGCGGGCGTTTTTGCGTGGGCTTATTGCCCACCGGATACGGCTCCGTGGGTAGGTGCGGCTGTTATACTCGGCATGGTTTGGGCGATTAATTTATATAACTTCATGGATGGCGCCGACGGTTTGGCTGGAGGTATGGCGCTGTTCGGATTCGGTTTTCTGGGGGTGGCGGCGTGGCAAGCGGATCATGCGGCGCTGGCTTGGGCTGGATTTTCGGTGGCGGCGACGGCCTTGGCGTTCTTGGCCTTCAATTTCCACCCGGCTCGATTGTTCATGGGCGACTCCGGCTCGGTTCCCTTGGGTTTTTTGGCGGCAGCTATGGGCTTGTCCGGCTGGCAGCAGGGCGCTTGGCCCTTGTGGTTTCCCGTGCTGGTTTTTTCGCCGTTCGGGGTGGATGCGAGCGTGACGCTGCTGAAACGGATGGCTGCCAAGAAGCGATTTTGGCAGGGCCACAAAGAACATTATTATCAGCGGCTGATCGCGTTGTCGGGCAGTCAAAAGCGCATCGTGTCGGGTGCTTATGTCTTGATGGCGGGAGCGGGTATATCCGGTCTGCTCGGCAGGGCTCATGGCGATTGGGCGGTGATTTTGCTGCTGGGTTGGGGCGTATTCTATTTTTCGATGATGGTAATTGTGGACAAACGCTGGGCTGACTACCTCCGGGGTAAGCATGTGGACTAAATCCAAGCTTAATATTCGCGCCCTGATGGCGTTCGGCCATGATGTGGTCGCCACCGCCGTGTGTTGGTGCCTGGCTTATTGGCTGCGCTTCAATTTGGATATTCCCCAGCCTTTTTTTGGCGGGATGCTCGCCAACCTCCCCTGGGTGGTGCTGATTCAATCCTTCGTGTTTTGGTGGTTCGGGCTGTATCGCGGCATCTGGCGCTATGCCAGCCTGCCCGACCTGAAGCGCATCCTAGGCGCGACCGTGTTTGCCACCGTGATCGTGACAGCGGCCTTATTTTTTACCCGGCATGGCATATTGCTGCCGCGATCCGTTCTGCTGCTGGACCCCATTTTGCTGGTGATCGTGATGGGAGGGAGCCGCTTCAGTTACCGGGTGTGGAAAGAACATCATTTATACGGCCCTTTCGGCCAGAAAGGCGAGCCGGTCATTGTTCTCGGCGCCGGCGTGAGTGCAGTGAGTTTGGTGAGGGACCTGGCGCGCAGCCAGGAATGGCAGGTTGTCGGCATTCTTGACGACAACCCGGCTAAATTCGGCCGCCAGTTGCATGGCATAAAAGTGCTGGGCCGGCTCGACGAGCTGCCGGTTTGGGCTGCGATGCTCAACGTCAGG
>JAIOJO010000441.1 GCA_019911985.1 Sulfuricellaceae bacterium
ACCCAGACGGGGAAATGCGGCAGCATCGGGGCAAACCACAGCCCCCCCAGCCAGACGCCCAAACCCACCACCACGCCGCGCACCACGGCCGCCGCGACAAAGGCAATAAAGAATTCGCCGTAGGACAGCGGCGGCAACAGGATAAAAACGAGATTGCCCGTCACCTTGGACTGGATCAGGCTTGACGAGCTGTTGGCAAATGCGTTTTGCAACAGCGCCATCATCACCAGACCGGGTATCAGGAAGGCGGTATATGTCACCCCGGGGTAAACCTGCACATATTCCTGCAGCACGTGGGAGAAAATCAGCAGGTACAAAAGAGTGGTCACCAGGGGCGATAGAATGGTCTGCAGGCCGACTTTCCAGAAGCGCAGCACCTCTTTGTAGAACAGGGTATACAGGCCGGAGGACATTACGCATTCCCCACGAGGCGAAGGAACACATCTTCCAGATCGGGTTTACTCACGTCCAGTTCGTCCACCGCGCACCCCGCCTCGCGCACGGCGGCCAACACGGCTTCCAGCTCGCCGTAATGCGACAACCGAAGACGGAAAACGCCGCCCTGTTCCGACACCAGCAGCGGGCGCAACGCATCCGGCAGGCGGCTGGGCTGCAACTTCAGGCTAAGCTGGGTCGCCCCATGCGCATCGAGCAGATTTTGCGTGCTGTCGAGGGCGATGATCCGCCCCTGCTTCAGCATCGCGACGCGCTTGCACAAAGCCTCCGCCTCCTCCAGGTAATGGGTCGTCAGCACGATGGTGTGGCCGTCCCGGTTCAGCCGCCGGATGAACTCCCACAGGCTTTGGCGCAGCTCCACGTCGACCCCGGCGGTCGGCTCGTCGAGCACGATGACCGGCGGCTTATGCACCAGGGCTTGCGCCACCAGCACCCGCCGCTTCATCCCGCCGGACAGCTCGCGGGTATACACATCGGCTTTATCCGCCAAGCCCAGATTGGCCATCAGCTCGTCTATCCAGGCATCGTTGCGGCGCAGGCCGAAATAGCCCGATTGCAAGCGCAGGGTTTCCCGCACGGTAAAAAACGGATCGTAGACCAGTTCCTGCGGCACCACGCCCAGCGCCCGCCGTGCCGCGCGGTAATCGCGCACCACATCGTGGCCCATCACGCCGAGGCTGCCGCAATCGGCGCGGCTCAAGCCGGCCAGCAAGCTGATCAGCGTGGTCTTGCCCGCGCCGTTCGGGCCGAGCAGCGCGAAAAATTCGCCTTGCTCGATAGCCAAGTCGATGCCGCGCAACGCATGAAGTACGCCGAAATGCTTGTGGACTCCCTGGATATGGATAGCGGGGATCATCCTAGCGAAGGCCTGCAGGCCAAGTAAACATGGGAGAGAAGGGGTTCAGGCGGCGGGCGCCGGTTGAATGAGATCCAGCACGTCGTACAGCCGAGCCAGGCTGAGCAAACTGTCCGGCAAGTTTTCGAAGCTCAGCTTGCAGGCCGAGCGTTCGGCTTGCCGCCGCCATTCCAACAGCAAGCTGACGGCGGACGAGTCCAACTCGCCCACGCCGGCCAAATCGACCACCATCTCGCCCTGTCCGGAACACGCCAAGGCTTGCTGCAAGGCCGTCGCGGCATTGTCCATGGTAATCGAACCCCGCACCCGCAAACGCCCTTGCTCATGCTCAATCGACAGAACTTCTACCGCAGCGTTCATCGGAGCTGCTTCAGCGCGAGACATGGCCGTTACTGGCGACGTTTTTCCGGTTGCGTTCGGCGATGCTCTTGATCAAACCGTCGATGCCCGAGGCCCTGATCTCGGACTCGAACGAGCTGCGGTAATTAATCACCAGGCTCACGCCATCGACCTTGATGTCGTAGGTTTTCCAGCCCGCCGCCGTTTTTTCCATGCTGTAATCGATGGGAATAGGCTGGCCGCCCGGCTGGTTGACCAAGGTCTTCACCACGACATCGGTGTCGCCGTCGTTCATCGCCAGCGGCTTGTAGTCGATGGTCTGGTTCTTGTAATTGCCCAGCGCGTTGGAATAGGTGTTCACCAACAGGGTGCGGAACTCCGTCGTCAATTGCTTGCGCTGCTCCGGCGTCGCCGTCCGCCAGTTGCGCCCGACCGCCAACATGGTCATGCGGTTGAAGTCGAAATAGGGCAAGACCTTGGCCTCGGCCAAATCGATTATCTTCTGGCGGTTGCCCTTCTGGATGTCCTTGTCCTTCTTCACGATATCCAGAACATCCTGGGAGACCTGCTTAATCAGCGTGTCCGGCCGTATTTCCGCCGCAAGCACGGACCCCGCCAAAAGAAACCCAAGAAACCCCAACACAATTTTGTTTGCCCTATTTTTCATCTCTACCTCGAAAATTATTTGCCGCTGCCCGTCGCGCCGCTCTCCGACGCCTTGTTATACATGAACTGGCCGATCAGGTTCTCCAGCACCACGGCCGACTGGGTCAGCTTGATGACATCGCCGTTTTTCAGCATGACATCGTCGCCGCCCGTCGTCAGCCCCACGTATTGTTCGCCCAGCAATCCTGCCGTCAGTATAGATGCCGTGGCGTCGCGGGAGAATTGGTAGCGCTTATCGATCACGAAAGTCACAAGCGCATCGTAGCGTTTCGTGTCGAAAGAAATATCCGCCACGCGCCCGACCACGACGCCCGAGCTTTTTACCGGGGCGCGCGGCTTCAAACCGCCGACATTTTCGAAATGGGCTTCTAGCTTATAGGTATCCGCCGCGGAAAAGTTGCCCATATTGCCGACCTTCAGCGCCAACACAAAGAGCGCAGCAATGCCCGCCGCGACAAATATCCCCACCCACAAATCAATCGTTGCGCGTTCCATTAAGCGATCCCTCTAAACATGACTGCGGTCAAAATAAAATCCAGCGCCAGCACAGCCAGCGATGACGTCACCACGGTACGCGTGGTGGCGCCGGACACGCCCTCGGCGGTCGGCGGCGCATCGTAACCCTCAAATACGGCAATAGCGGCTATCGCGATGCCGAAGACAAAACTCTTGATCACGCCATTCAGAATATCTTCGCGGAAATCCACCGCACTCTGCATCTGCGACCAGAAAGCGCCCTCGTCCACGCCTATCATCACCACACCGACCAGATAGCCGCCGAAAACGCCCATGGCGGAAAACAAAGCGGCCAGCAAGGGCATGGAGATCACCCCCGCCCAGAAACGCGGCGCCACGACCCGCGCCACCGGATTGACCGCCATCATCTCCATCGCCGACAACTGCTCGGTCGCCTTCATCAGGCCGATCTCGGCGGTGATCGCGGAACCTGCGCGGCTGGCAAACAACAGCGCGGACACCACCGGCCCCAGTTCGCGCACCAAGGACAGGGCCACCATCACGCCCAAAGACTCGGCCGCCCCGTAACGCTGCAAGGTGTGGTAGCCCTGAAAGCCCAGCACCATACCGACAAACAAGCCGGAAACCAGGATAATCACCAGCGACAGCACGCCGGTAAAATAGATTTCGCGTATGGTCAGGAAAAAGCGGCGGAAACTGGTGCCCGAATAGAGAAAAATCGCCGCAAAAAAGCGGGCGAAATACCCCAAGCGCCAAATCGCGTCCACCGTTCTATGGCCGATATGGCGCAGGTTAACGCCGACACGCCTAGGCATTGCTGCTCCTTAAATTCAAATCTTTCCCATAAGCCGCAGCCGGATAATGGAAGGACACCGGACCATCCGCTTCCCCCCAGACGAACTGATGCACATACGGCAACACGCTGGCCTTGATTTCTTCGGCGCTGCCTTCCGCGACCACCACGCCTTCCGACATGAAATAGACGTAATCCACTATCTTCAAGGACTCCTGCACATCGTGCGTCACCAAGATGGACGTCGCTCCGAGCGCATCGTTCAAACGGCGAATCAAATTTCCGATCACCGACAAGGAAATCGGGTCGAGTCCGGCGAAAGGCTCGTCGTAGAGAATCAACATCGGGTCGAGAGCCATCGTCCGCGCCAGCGCGACACGCCGGGCCATGCCGCCGGAAAGTTCCGAAGGCATCATGTTTTGCGCGCCGCGCAGGCCGACGGCATGCAATTTCACCGTCACCAGGTCGCGTATCATACGCTCCGGCAGATCGGTATGCTCGCGCATGGGAAAAGCCACGTTATCGAACACCGTCATATCGGTGAACAGCGCGCCGAACTGGAACAGCATGCCCATCTTGCGCCGCATCCGGTACAGCGCGTCCTGCTTTAACTCCGCCACCTCCTGGCCCGCCACCTTGACGCTGCCTCCGGTGCGCTTGAGCGCGCCGCCGATCAGGCGCAAGGTGGTCGTCTTGCCGCAGCCGGACAAACCCATGATGGACACGACTTTCCCCCGCGGAATCGTCATATTGACGCCCTTCAGAATGGGCCGCTTATTGTAAGCAAAATTGAGATCCCGGATTTCGACTAGATTATCGGCCAGCAAAAGGAGTAATCCATTTCAAGGGGTGGCCGACATTCTAATTCAGGACACCGGCCAAAACAATTGCAGATTGTCCGTGCGTTGAAAAGGGTTTTGGGGGGATGTCACGGGTCCCGCTTTATTTCCAGCAGCAGCGATAGTCAGGTAACTGCTCCGCGCCAACCCGACCGACCAGGAAGAAAAATGGACGAAGCCGGAGAACCGATTCCATCGCACCTGACAAAGAGCGCCATCGGCATAGGGGGCAGTCAATAAAGACTGCGCCCCTGCCACACCACCCGGCATGCGGGTCCGCACCGGGCGGTTCGAGAAGTTGAGGTCATGAGAGACGGGGTACGCCAAGACGGTCAAAGTAGGCGATAGTCATGACCG
>JAIOJO010000442.1 GCA_019911985.1 Sulfuricellaceae bacterium
TCCATCAAGGGGCCGCTCACCACCCCGACTTCCGGCGGCATGCGCTCCCTCAACGTGGCGCTGCGCCAGTTGCTCGACCTCTACGTCTGCCTGCGCCCGGTGCGCTATTTCAGCGGCGTTCCCAGCCCGGTGAAGGCGCCGGAAAAAGTGGACATGGTGATCTTCCGCGAGAACACCGAGGACATCTACGCCGGCGTCGAATGGGAAGCCGGTTCGCCGGAAGTGAAAAAAATTATCGATTTCCTGCAGAAGGAAATGGGCGTGAACAAAATCCGCTTCCCGGAATCGTCCGCCATCGGCGTCAAGCCGGTTTCCGTCGAAGGCTCCGAGCGCCTGATCCGCCGCGCCATCCAGTACGCCATCGACAACAAGCGCAAATCGGTGACGCTGGTACACAAGGGCAACATCATGAAGTTCACCGAAGGCGGCTTCAAGAAATGGGGCTACGAACTCGCCAAGCGCGAATTCGGCGGCGTGGAAATCGACGGCGGCCCGTGGCTCAAGCTGCCCAACGGCATCGTCATCAAGGACGTGATCGCCGACGCCTTCCTGCAGCAAATCCTGCTGCGCCCGGAAGACTACGACGTGATCGCCACGCTGAACCTCAACGGCGACTACGTTTCCGACGCGCTGGCAGCGGAAGTGGGCGGCATCGGCATCGCCCCCGGCGCCAACCTCTCCGACAGCATCGCGATGTTCGAGGCGACCCACGGCACCGCGCCGAAATACGCCGGCCAGGACTACGTCAACCCCGGCTCCATCATCCTCTCCGCCGAGATGATGCTGCGCCACCTGGGCTGGACGGAAGCCGCCGACCTCATCATCAAGGGCATGGACGGCGCCATCGGCGCGAAAAAAGTCACCTACGACTTCGCCCGCCTGATGGACGGCGCCACCCAGGTAAGCTGCTCCGCCTTCGGCCAGGCGATGATAGCCCACATGTAATTCGTTCGACTCGAAACAAAAAGCCCAGGGAAACCTGGGCTTTTTTCTTAGTTCAACGGCCGGGCAGCACCAAGTCCGCGGTGCCGGGGCAGACCCAGCGCGGATACTCGCGCGATGTATCGATACAGCCGCCATTGCCGTACTGGCCTTTCGGCTCGCGGTAGCGCAGCATTTCCCGCACGATACCTTCGGCTTCCGCCGGATTTTGCATCGACGCCAGCACGCGCTCCTCGACGATATTTTCGTCGATACGCAGCTCGCCATCTCCATCCCGGTAAGTCGCGTGGCGCCAGTGGAACAGTTCCAGACATTTCGCCGTCAGCGTGTAGGGCTTATCGCGCTGCCAGAAATTGGTGAACAAGCCGCCGCCGAGATAAAACACCCACGACCCTTCGTACCCGCTCGCGTCGGACGAGAGCTCGTCGGGATTGCGGAACCACAGGCGGTCGCCGGGAACGTAATATTTGGGCGGCAAGGGTTCGCTCATGGAGCCGTACTCGCGCAGGAAAACATCGTGAAATTGCCCCGACATGATCGCCCGCGTTTCCCACTGCCGCTGCAATTGGCGGAACAGATCCGGGTTGCCGCTCGCCAACTCCTGCGCGATGCCGAGCAATACGACGTACTCGGTCGCGCGGTAGCAGGAAAAAGAATAAAGCTTGCCCGACGCCTCGGGCTGAGTCGCCTTCTGCAAGGCCGTGAGCAGGGGCTTGCCGGGTAAGACCGTGAAGCCCCTATCCTCGTCATAGGTCCAATAATCGGCGGGCCGTTCGGCCTCGCGGGTGTGGAA
This sequence comes from Sulfuricellaceae bacterium, assembly GCA_019911985.1. Taxonomy (GTDB): domain Bacteria; phylum Pseudomonadota; class Gammaproteobacteria; order Burkholderiales; family UBA9220; genus JAIOJO01. The sequence goes on from JAIOJO010000442.1 coordinate 1,736, forward strand.
GGCTAAAGCCGTCCTGCGCGCGCCCTCGACGATGTTTTGCCGGATGCGGACCGCTGCGGCGAGTTCGTCGTGGCTGGGAAAGTCGAAGGCCACGGGTCCCAGCAGCATGGACAGGAGTATCTCCCGTTCCAGATCGCGGGACTGGGCGGGTGGATCGAGATCGAGCCGCTGGCACAAAGCGGTGGTATCGCCGTCCGGCGCCCACTGCTCGGCGAAACCTCGACGCAGGCGGAAGCGGACGGCATGGCCGGAGGCATCCGCCGCGACGGCCGTTTCCGCATAGCCGGCAAGGCCGAGTTCTTCGAGCTGCGCCAGGAAATTCTGCTGCACGGCCTGGACGTCGCGCGGCGTCGCCGCGTACATCCTGATTCCGCCGAGGCGGGCTGAGAGCGGAGCGTTCATAGCGCCGAGGCCTCGCTCACTTTCTTCGCGATGTAGGCCAGCGCCTCATCGACCTGATCGATCAGAATCAGGCACAGGTCGCCGGGTTCGAGGCCTTCCAGCGCGGCGTCGATAGCCGGAAATTCGCCCCGGATTTCCTGCACCGCCGTGGCGCGGCCGGCTTTTTCCAGGCCTTGCCGCAGCAGCGCCAGAACTTCGCCGTCGGAACGTCCGCGCTGGCATTGATCCTGGTATAGGATCACCGTGTCGAAGGCGTCACCGAGGATTTCGGTCTGCTGGCGAATGTCGATGTCGCGCCGGTCGCCGGCGCCGCTGATCACGACCACCCGGCGCTTCGACGGCATGTTCTCGATAGCGCGCACCAAAGCCAGAATCGCATCGGGGTTGTGCCCGTAATCCGCGATCAGCGTGGCGCCCCGGTAGGCGAAGAGATTGAAGCGGCCGGGCGCGGTTTGGGCATCGTTGACGAAACTGGCGAGCCCCGCGCGTATGGTTTCCCAAGCCAGCCCGAGAGCCCAGGCGGCGGCCAGCGCGGCCATCGCATTCTCGACCTGAAAGCCGACCAGGCCGTTCCGGGTAAGGGGAATCTCCGCCAGCGGGAAACGCTGCTCGGCGCCGGCTTCGTCCGCCACGATCGCGCCTTCGTCGACGTAGACCACGCGCTGCTTCCGCGCGCGGTGCGTGGTCATCACCGGGTGCTGCCTATCGGCGGCAAAAAACGTGACCGCGCCCTGGCAGGAATCCGCCATGCGGGCGGCCATCGGATCGGCCGCATTGAGCACCGCCGTCCCGTCGGGCGCGACGTTTTCGACGATAACCCGCTTTACCACGGCGAGGTCTTCGACCGTGCTGATATAGCTGAGGCCGAGGTGATCGCCCGAGCCGATGTTGGTGACAACGGCCACATTGCAGCGGTCGAAGGCCAGCCCCTCGCGCAAGATTCCGCCGCGCGCGGTCTCCAGCACGGCGGCATCGACATCGGGGTGCAGCAGCACGTTGCGCGCGCTCTTGGGGCCGCTGCAATCCCCGCTGTCGATGCGCCGGCGCTCGATGTAGACGCCGTCCGAATTGGTCATCCCGACGCGCAGGCCGCTGAGGCCGAGCAGGTGGGCGATCAGGCGCACGGTCGTGGTCTTGCCGTTGGTTCCCGCCACCGCCACCAGCGGAATGCGTCCGTCGTCGCCCTCGGCGAACATCGTGGAAATAATCGCCTCGCCCACCGCGCGCGCCTTACCGAACGAAGGCTGTAGATGCATCCGCAGGCCGGGCGCGGCGTTGGCTTCGATGATCGCGCCGCCCTGCTCTTCGAGCGGCTGGTGCACGTCGTCGCAAACGATGTCGATACCGCAGATATCGAGACCGATCATCTGCGCGGCGGCCACGGCGCGCGCGGCCACCTCGGGGTGGACATCGTCGGTAACGTCGGTGGCCGACCCGCCGGTACTCAGGTTGGCATTATTGCGCAGCAGCACCAGCGCGCCTTCGAGCGGCACCGAATCCTCGGTGTAAGACTGTTTGGCGAGCGTTGCGTGCGCAATATCGTCGAAGCGTATCCGCGTCAGCGAGGTGGCATGCCCCTCGCTGCGGCGCGGATCGCTATTCATCTGTTCGACCAGTTCGCGGACGCTGTGGATACCGTCGCCGATCGCTTGGGGCGGGTCGCGGCGCGCAGCGGCGGCAACGTTTTTCCCGACCACCAGCAAGCGGAAATCGAAGCCGGGAATATACTGCTCGACCATAATATCCGAGCTGATTTCGGAAGCGGCGGCATACGCCGCCAACACTTGGTCGTGGGTTTCTATATTGACCGCGACCCCTTTGCCCTGGTTGCCGTCGCGAGGCTTGATCACCACCGGGCCGCCGATCTCGGTGGCCGCCACCCAGGCGTCCCCGGCATCCGACACGGGCCGCCCCCGAGGTACGGGAACCCCGGCCGCATCGAGCAATTTCTTGGTCAACTGCTTGTCCTGGGCGATGGACTCGGCAATCGCGCTGGTCCGGTCGGTTTCGGCCGCCTGGATACGGCGTTGGCGGCTGCCCCAGCCGAATTGCACCAGGCTGCCCGAGGTCAGGCGCCGCAGCGGAATGCCGCGCGCCAGCGCCGCCTGGACGATGGCGCCGGTGCTGGGGCCGAGGCGGATATCCTCGTCCAGCTCGCGCAGCCGCGCCAAGGCGTCCGCCAGGTCGAAGGGCCGGTCGTCGAGTGCGGCGCGGCACAGCGCCTCGGCCAGTTCGAGAGCGAGCCGCCCGACTTCCTCCTCGCTGTATTCGACCACCACTTGGTAGACGCCGGATTCTATCGTCTGCGCCGTGCGGCTGAAGGTCACGGGACATCCCGCATGGGCCTGCAGCCCCAGCGCGGCGAGTTCCAGCGCGTGCGCCAGGGAAATAGCGTCCTCATGGCCGGCCGGCTGCAACAGGCCGATTTCCGGAAAGCGCGTGCGCAGCCGGGCTTCGAGGCCGGGTATGCCGCCTATCGAACACTCCGCAGCGGAGCACGACACGATGGCTTCAATCGCCGTGTGCCGGCTCCAGAGGTTGGGGCCGCGCAGGGCTCGAATACGTGATACGTCCATGAATGTTTCCTGTGCGAGCGTATGTGTAGAGAATTGAGAGTCGTGTTAGCCGTGCTTCGGAGCCGGCTCGGCCCGATTCAGGCCAAAGGTTTCGATTCCGGCGCGGATCAGATCGGGGGAAAGGCCCAGGGCCCACGCCGCCCCGACCGCGGCCAGGACGTTTTCGAGCGCATATGCGTCCGCGGCGCCGCACACCAGCGGAACGGACGCCAGCGCGACGAGCGCCCTTTCGTCCGCTCCCGTAACCAGTACCAAATGCCCGTTGCGCACCAGTACCGCACGCTTGCCTTGCGCCCTGTGCCCGGTCACGGAGGCCGCCTCCGGGTCCGAACTGAAGAAAATGACATCGCCATCGCACAGCTCCGCCATCCCCACCAGCAGGGGATCGCACGCATTCAGCACCGCCACCCCGTCGGGCAGCACCACATCGACCAGCGTGCGCAGCACATTGAGCATCTGCTCGGGCGTTTCGATGTAAAACTCGGGCGCTTGCTCGCTGGGGTCGAGATTGGTGAGCACCGCCACCTGGCAGCGGTCGTAGGCGAGACCCTCGCCGAGAATGGCGCGGCAGCCGGTTTCGAATACCGCCGCCTCGACCGAACGGTTCAGCAGCACCTTATGCGCGGCCGCCCAGTTGGCGCTATCGTTTTTTTCGACTTGGCGCGAGCCGAGAAACAGGCCGTCGCTGCACGCCAAGCCCACATGCTTGCCGCTGAGTTGCAGCAATTGCGCCACCACTCTCGCCACCACGGTCTTGCCCTTGGTGCCGCCGATGCCGACGATGGGGAAGCGTCCGTTCTCGCCCTCCGGGAAAAGGCTGGCGACAATCGCTTCGCCGACGGGGCGGGGTTTGCCGGAAGCCGGTTTGAGATGCATCAGCAGGCCGGGCCCGGCATTCACTTCGACAATCGCGCCGCGCTGTTCGTCGAGCGGGCGCGAAATGTCCTCGGCCACCAAGTCTATCCCCGCCACATCCAGGCCGATCACCCGCGCCGCGAGAGAGGCGATGGCGGCGACGCTCGGGTGTATCGAATCGGTGACGTCTAAAGCGACATTGCCGCTGCGCTGGATCAGCACCGCCACGCCGGGGGCCGGCACCGACTCAGGCTCGAAACCCTGGCGCTTGAGCTCGAAGCGGACGGGCTGGTTTTCGTGCTGGTCGTTATCCAGAAGAATCGGGTTGAGCGGATGGTCCTCGGTCGTGCCGCGCCGCGGATCGGTATTGAGTTGGCTATCGATGAGCTCGACGATGGTCGAGCGGCCGTCTCCCACCACCGACGCCGCCTCGCCCCGGGCGACCGCCGCCACTTTCCCGCCGACGACCAGCACCCGGTGTTCGTCGCCGCGCACGAAGCGCTCGACGAGAACGCCGCTGCCCTCCTTCAACGCCACATGGTAGGCGGCCTCGACTTCCTCGCGCGCCGTCAGTTCGGTTGACACGCCGCGCCCGTGGTTGCCGTCGTATGGCTTGACCACGACCGGCACGCCGATGTCCTCCGCCGCGTCCCAGGCGTCCTCGGGGCTTTCCACCAGCCGCCCTTCGGGAACCGGCACGCCGCAAGACTGGAGCAGGGTTTTCGTCAGATCCTTGTCGCTGGAGATGCCCTCGCCGATGGCGCTGGTCTGGTCGGTTTCGGCCGTCCAGATGCGGTGCTGGCAAGCGCCGTAACCCAACTGCACCAAGTTGCCGTCGCTCAGCCGGATCGACGGAATGCGCCGCTCGCTGGCCGCATTGACGATGCAAGCGGTGCTCGGGCCGAGACAGAAAGAGTCGGCCAGATCGCGCAGCCGCGTGACCGTGGACGGCATATCGAAAGGCCGGCCCTCTATCGCCGCCATCATCAGGTCGCGGGCGGCATACAGGCAAGCACGGCTGACCTGTTCGTGGCGCGAGCGCACGACCACCTTGTAGACGCCCGGCGTCGAGGTCTCGCGCGCCTTGCCGAAACCGGTCTGCATGCCGGCCAGGTTTTGCAGTTCGAGCGTGACGTGTTCGAGTATATGTCCGGCCCAGGTACCCTCGCGCAGCCGCAGCAGAAACCCGCCGCGCTCGCCGACGCCGCAACGGTGCTCGACCAGGCCGGGAAGCCAGGCCGTCAGACGTTCATAGAAACCGGGAAGGGTATTGGAGGGCGAATCCTCCAAGGCTCCGATGTCGACCCACGCCTCGAGAACCTGGCGATAAGTCCATATATTCGGTCCGCGCAGGGGCATGACCTTGAGAAACGCGATGTCTTTTTTTTTCATCTCAACGCTAAGGCTGGGGAATGTCTTGGCCCATAAATCGGGGCAACCTGATAGTAACGCGGCACATGGCCATTCAGTTTACCTGAGATAAAAAAATTTAGAGCCTGTTCGTAAACCATTCAGCCACAATGCAAGCAAGGAGGCCTAAGAAGCTGTTTTAAAAATTCCTCCAAGGCTGGAAAGGCTGGTAGGAGCGACCTCCCGGTCGCGATTTCCAGAACGCCATCGCGACCGGGAGGTCGCTCCTACGCGTAGTTCGATTTTTTAAAACAGCCTCTAAGGTATACTTGTAACAAAAATGAAACGGGCCGCACACAACCGGCAACCGGATACGCCGGATAGGCGCCGCCGCTCCATCCCCTATTGGCCACCATAATGCGCGTTTTACGATGAAAACCGAATCGCTCCCTTCCGCCTCCTCAGGCCGCCGCTTGCCCGATGCGTGGCGCCGCGAATTAGCGCCCCGGCTCGCCGGCGGCGAAGAAATTCTGGCCTGGCTGGAACTCGACCTCGACGCCCGCCTCCATTTCGGCCACGGCCTGGTGGTCGCGACCGGCCAGCGCCTGCTCGCCAAAGAAGGCGAAGAGGGCGTTTGGCAGGATTGGCCTTACCGGGAAGACCTCGCCCTCCGGCACCACGATCACGCCGGAGTGGGCAGCCTGGAGCTGCGCGACGGCACGATGCGCCTTGCCCATTGGCGCTTCACGCTGGGCCGCAATCCGCAGGCCCTGCAGTTGATCAAGCAGTTCGAACGGCAGCTCGCCAGCCGGCTCTCCGGCCGCCCCGCGGCCGCCGAGGCCGAAGCCGTTTGCCCCAAGTGCAAAACGCCGCTGGAGCCGGGGCAGGACGAATGCCCCCTGTGCACCCAGGAAATCCACGCCCCGCCCTCGACGTGGACGCTGTTCCGCCTGTGGCGCTTCGCCAAGCCGTATTACGGCCAACTGCTCGCCGGCTTTCTGCTCACGCTGGCGTCCACCGCCGCCACGCTGGTACCGCCCTACCTGACCATGCCGCTGATGGACAAGGTGCTGATTCCCTACCAGAACGGCATACCCATAGACATCCACATCGTCGCGCTGCTGCTCGCCGGATTGCTCGGCTCCGCGCTGTTGGCCTGGAGCCTGGGCTGGGCGCGCACCTATATCCTCGCCTTGGTCAGCGAGCGCATCGGCGCGGACTTGCGCACCGCCACCTACGAACATTTGCTGCGGCTTTCGCTGGAGTATTTCGGCGGCAAGCGCACCGGCGACCTGATGGCCCGCATCGGCTCCGAATCCGACCGCATCTGCGTTTTCCTGTCCTTGCACTTGATGGATTTCGCCACCGACGTGTTGATGATCGTGATGACGGCGGCGATCCTCGCCGCCATCAACCCCTGGCTGGCGCTGGTGACGCTGCTGCCGCTGCCCTTCATCGCCTGGATGATTCGCGTGGTGCGGGACAGGTTGCGCACCGGTTTCGAGAAGATCGACCGGGTC
>JAIOJO010000443.1 GCA_019911985.1 Sulfuricellaceae bacterium
GTAAGGGTTGTGTCAAAAGCCGGCGTCTGCTGCGTTGCGCTCCTTGGCATCGTAGGCTAGCTACGACCGGCGTCGCGCGCCTTGCAGCCTCCGGCTTTTGACGCAACGCGATCCCCGTGCGACTTAATCAGAGGCTCCCTAAGCGACATTGCTGAGGTTAAAATGCTTGGAGTCTAACAGTTCAATTGTCGTGCCACGGCGCGGCGGACAGGAGGGGCGGAATGCTGGAATATATATTTTTCGACGAAGAATTGTGCGAGCGCTTTGCGCGTTATGCGGGCGGCTTGGGCGTGGCTTGCCAATCGCGGGCCGATGCCTTGGGAATGGTGGTGGCGGTCGCGGAGGACCTGGCGGAAGATTTGGATGAGAAGCTGGAGCAATTTTACGAGCAGTTGCAGCAGGAGCAGTCCGCCATAGCGGATAGCAGCGCCGGCGGCTTGAAAGTTCACGCTGCCGGAATCCGCGCCACATTGCCCGGCGGGCGCAGTTGCATGATTAAACTGGAAGCGGACATGGCCAACCGGCTATTGTCCTGCTTTACCCTGGACGAGGTGCAGGAACTGGTTTCCATTATCGCCCGTTCGGTCGAAAATCCCGACGAAAAACCGATCTGCCGGACTTGATCGGGCTCATCCGATCCAGCCGCGATTGGGTTCCGGGCGCTTTCCGGCGCAAGCGCGTTGATTCCCCTCGTCGAGAAGCAATAAATCCTATAAAATTCACCGTTTTTTCGGGAAGTTTCATGGCTCTGATTGTACAGAAATACGGTGGCACCTCGGTTGGTGACGTAGATCGCATCAGGAAGGTCGCTCGCCGCGTAGCGAAATTCAAGGCTCGGGGGCACCAGGTGGTGGTGGTTCTCTCTGCCATGAGCGGCGAAACCAACCGCTTGATCGGTTTGGCGAAGGAAATTCAGACTACGCCCGATCCCCGCGAACTGGACGTGTTGGTATCCACCGGCGAGCAAGTCACGATCGCGTTGCTGTCCATGGCGCTGATGGATTTGGGCGTGCGGGCGAAGAGTTACACCGGAACCCAGGTCAAAATCCTGACCGACAGCGCCTTTACCAAAGCGCGCATTCTCGACATCGACGAGGCTAACATGCGCGCCGATCTCAATGCCGGCTGCGTAGTCGTGGTGGCCGGTTTTCAGGGCGTGGACGAGAACGGCAATATCACGAACCTGGGGCGGGGCGGCTCCGATACCACCGGCGTGGCATTGGCGGCCGCGCTCCATGCCGACGAATGCCAGATTTACACCGATGTGGACGGCGTCTATACGACCGACCCGCGTATCGTGCCGGAAGCCCGCAAACTTAAAACCATCACCTTCGAGGAAATGCTGGAAATGGCGAGCC
>JAIOJO010000444.1 GCA_019911985.1 Sulfuricellaceae bacterium
ATGGTGTAGATATGCACCATCAGCGAGACGAATGTCACCACCAGCATCATCGTCACCGACAGGCGGTCGATCAGGAAACCGATCTCGAAGCGCGACTCACCCGAAGTCATCCAAGTGTAGACGGCGCCGTTGAAGCTGTGGCCGGCCAGCACGTCCTGGAAGATCGCGACGGAAGCGAACAGCGACACCGCCACGCCGAGTATCGCGACCCAATGGGTGGCGCGGCGGCCGATGGCACGGCCGAAGAAGCCGGCAATCGCGGCACCGGCCAAGGGGGCCAGGGGTACCAGCAGGTAGAGATTTTGCATCGCTGTCATAGCATTCAGTTCGGTAATGAGGAATGGGAGATGAGCGATGGGTAAAATACGCGGACGGCCCGTGCCGCTTTACTCATTCCCCATTTCCCATTACCCATTCCTCGCTATCCTTTCAGTTGATCCAAATCTTCCACGTCGACGCTCGCGATATTGCGGAACAGCGCCACTAAAATAGCCAAGCCGATAGCCGCCTCGGCCGCCGCCACCGTCAAGATGAAAAAGACGAAAATCTGCCCGGCGCTATCCCCCAGGTAATGGGAGAAGGCGATGAAATTCATGTTCACCGCCAGCAGCATCAACTCGATCGCCATCAGCAGCACGATCAGATTTTTGCGGTTGAGGAATATCCCCACCACGCTGATCGCGAACAGCAACGCGCCGAGTATCAAAAAATGCGACAGGCTCAGCATCTCATTCGTCTCCTTCGGCCGCGCCGCGCCGCTCCGACGGCATGGAGATCAGGCGTACCCGGTCTTCGCGCCGCACCGACACTTGCTGGGCCGGATTCTGGTATTTGGTGGTCTTGCGCTTGCGCATGGTGATCGCAATTGCCGCAATCATCGCCACCAGCAAAATCACCGCGGCAATCTCAAACGGGTAGACGTAATCGGTGTAGAGCAAGCGCCCCAACTCCTTGGTATTGCTGTAGCCGGCCGGATGCGACGACGCGATCGCGTCGAAGCCCCTGCTTTTCAAGGCCAACACCATTTCTACGGCCATCAGCACACCGACGCCCAGGCTCAAGGGCAGATAATTCCAGAATCCGGCGCGCAGCTTCTCGATATTGATGTCTATCGTCATCACCACGAACAGGAACAGTACCGTCACCGCACCGACGTAGACCAGCACCAGCGTGATCGCCAGGAATTCCGCTTCGAGCAGCAGCCAGATACCGGCGGCGGTAACGAACGCCAGAACCAGCAACAATACGGCATGCACCGTATTCCGCGCGGTAACCACCCCCACCGCCGAGGCGAGCAGGATTGCCGAAAATGCGTAGAACACCAGCGTGACGAAACTCATAGACCTGCTTTCCCAACGCGGCAAGCTAAGCGCTTTTTGCCTAATTGTTGTATTTCATGTGTTTTCAAAACCATATTTCCGGCATCCAGTGTCCGCACATCAGCGGTACTTGGCATCCGCCTCCCTATCCATGGCGATTTGCGCTTCTTCGCGGTCGCCCACGGCCAGCAGCCTATCCTTGGTGTAATACAGGTCGCCGCGTTTTTCGCCGTGGTAATCGAAAATCCGGGTTTCGACGATGGAATCCACCGGACAGGACTCTTCGCAGAATCCGCAGAAAATGCACTTGGTCAGGTCGATATCGTAGCGCGTGGTGCGGCGCGTGCCGTCATCGCGCTGTTCCGATTCGATGGTGATAGCCATCGCCGGGCAGACCGCTTCGCACAGTTTGCAGGCAATGCAGCGTTCCTCGCCGTTGGGGTAGCGGCGCAAGGCGTGCAGGCCGCGGAAACGCGGCGACATCGGCGTGCGCTCCTCGGGAAACTGCACGGTAATCTTGCGCGAGAACATGTGCCGGCCGGTGATTGCCATGCCTTTCAGCAGTTCGATCAGCAGCAAGCTGACGAAGATGTCCTTGAAGCGTTTGATCATATTTCGTCCTTCCGCCTCAATGGAACAGATAGCCGTAAGGCGTTTGCATGACGGCGCCCATCACCATCAGCCACACCAAGGTAACGGGAATAAACACCTTCCAGCCCAGGCGCATGATCTGATCGTAGCGGTAGCGCGGAAACGTCGCGCGGAACCACAGGAACAGGAACAGCACGAATGCGATCTTGCCCAGCAGCCAGAACAAGGGCGGAACCCAGGTAAACGGCGCGACCGCGACCGGCGGCTCCCAGCCGCCGAGAAACATCAGCGCGGTCAGCGTGGCGACCAGGATCATATTCGCGTATTCCGCCAGGAAGAATACCGCAAACGCCATGCCGGAATATTCTACGTGGAAACCGGCGACGATTTCCGACTCGCCCTCGTCGACGTCGAAAGGCGCGCGGTTGGTTTCCGCCACGCCGGAAATCAGATACACCAGGAATAGCGGCAACAGCGGCAGCCAATACCAGTGCCAGAAGCCGCCCTGCTGGGCGTTCACGATGTCCACCAGATTCAGGCTTTGCGCCGCCATCAAGACGCCTACCAGCGCAAAGCCCATGGCGATTTCATAGGAGACGATCTGAGCGGCGGAGCGCATGGCGCCGAGGAAGGCGTACTTGGAGTTGGATGCCCAGCCCGCGACGATCACGCCGTATACGCCCATCGAGGTAACCGCCATGATGAACAGCAGGCTGGCATCGATGTTCGCCAGCACCATTTGCGGCGTGAACGGCACCACCGCCCAAGCCAGCAGAGCCGGTGCCATGGATAGCACGGGCGCCAAGAGGAAAAGGAACTTGTTCGCGCCGCTGGGAACGATGATTTCCTTCATCATCAGCTTCAGTCCATCGGCCAATGGCTGGATCAGGCCCTTGAAGCCCACCCGGTTCGGGCCGATGCGCAACTGCATGTAACCGATGACCTTGCGTTCGGCATAGGTCAAATAAGCCACGCCCAGCAACAACGGCACGATGATGGCGACGATCTTCGCCAAGGTCCACACCAGCAGCCACAGCGGGCCGAAAAATCCTTGAATTTCTATCATGATGGAGTGTGTTCCGCCGTCTGCTGCTGACCCTTGGATTTTTCCACGCGAATTTCGTCGAACAGTCCGCCCAAAAGCGCCGTTTGTTCATGGCCGGCGGCGACCCGCACGCAGCCCGCGGGCAGCGTATCGTCGCAAGCTGCGCTGAGTTGAATCGCCGCGTCGCCCTGGCGTACCGTGACCGTCTCATCCTCGGACAGCCCCAGTTGCGCCAGCAGGCTGTTGTGCATCCAGGCGCGGGGCGCCGCGCTCATTTTCTGCAGCGACGCGGCGCGCCGCACCAGGCTGTCCGTCTGGTAAATGCCCACTTCGCCGATACGCTGCAGGCGGCCTCCGTCCGGCTTATCCAGCACAAGGTTCATGCCGGGACGCAAGGCGTTGCCGAGTTTGTCCGCCAGCGGCGTGTTTCCCAGCGCTTCGCTTGTCAGCGCTTCGGCATTGTCCTGGCTGAATCCGTCGAGCTCGAACAAATTACCGAGCACGCGCAGCACCTTCCAGGCGGGACGCGCCTCGCCCCGCGGCGCGACGGCGGCGCGAAAGCTTTGCGCCACGCCCTCGGTATTCACGTAGGTGCCGGCATTTTCGGCAAACGCGGCGATCGGCAGCAGCACGTCGGCAAATTCGTGGGCGCGGTGCTTGTACGCCGTCAGGGCGACGACAAACGCGCCCTGCATCGCCGCCATCGCCTGCTGGCCGTTATAGCTGTCGCGTTCGAGTTCGACGCCGAGCAGGATATAGGCTTTGCGCGGTGTAGCCAGCATTTGTCCGGCATTCAGTCCGCCCGGCGCAGGCAGCGCACCGGCCAGATAAGCGCCCACGCTGTTGGCCGCTTCGCCCAAAACGCCGAAGGCGGCGCCGCTCAAGCGGGCGGCCTCCTGGGCCAGCCGGTGCAGCAGCGCATAGCGCGGGTGGTGCTGCGCGACGTTGCCGAGCAAGACGCTGCGATTTTCGCCCGTCGTCAGGCTGGCCGCGATGGATCGCGCCGTCTCCGATACTTCGATACCGGCCAGCAAGGGCTGCACTTCGGCGTCGACCGCGGCGCGTTCACCAAGGGCTTTGACCACCTGGGCCAGGGCTTGCGCCAGCGCGTCCGGGGCCACGATCAGCTTATGCGCGACACGGCACAGCAACGCGTCGTCCGCCACGTGGACGACGTTCAAGTGCGCGCCGCGCTTGACGGCTTGCCGCAAGCGCTGGGCTAGCAAGGGCTGTTCGCTGCGCAGCGAACTGCCGATCAGCAAAACGCGATCCAATTCCTGCAGCGAGGCAACGCTCCGGCCCAGCCAGGGTGCGCCCTGCCGGTAGGCGTCGGCGGAAAAATCGCTGTGGCGCAGCCGATGATCGACATTGCCGCTGCCCAGGCCCGTCATGAGCTTCTTCAGCAGATACAACTCTTCCACCGTGCTGCTTGGCGAAGCGAGCGCGCCCAGTTGCTCCGCGCCGACTTCCTGGCGTATCAGGTTCAAGCTATTGGCGGCGTACTCCAGCGCGTCTTTCCACTCGCATTCGCGCCATTGGCCGCCTTCCTTGATCATCGGCTTGTTCAGGCGATCCTCGCTATACAAGCCTTCATAGGAAAAACGGTCGCGGTCGGACAGCCAGCATTCGTTGACCGCGTCGTTGTCGCGCGGCAGCACGCGGTAAACCCGGTTTTGCTTGACCTGCAACGCCACATTCGAGCCCAGGCCGTCGTGGGGCGCCACGGCAGGGCGCCGCGTCAGTTCCCAGGTGCGCGCCGAGTAGCGGAAAGGCTTGCTGGTGAGCGCGCCGACCGGGCACAGGTCTATCATGTTGCCGGACAGTTCCGAAGCCACGGCACGGCCGACGAAGGTAGTGATTTCCGAATGCTCGCCGCGATGGGCCATGCCCATTTCCATTTGCCCGGCGATTTCCTGGCCGAAGCGCACGCAGCGGGTGCACTGGATGCAGCGCGTCATGTCGCCGGCGATGAGCGGCCCGAAGTCCTTGTTGAACACGACCCGCTTTTCTTCCTGGTAGCGAGAGCTCACGCCGCCGTAGCCGACCGCCAAGTCCTGCAACTGGCATTCGCCGCCCTGGTCGCAGATCGGGCAATCGAGGGGATGGTTGATCAGCAGAAATTCCATCACCGATTTTTGCGCCTGCACCGCTTTTTCGGAATGGGTGAAAATCTTCATGCCTTCGATCACCGGCGTGGCGCAAGCGGGCAAGGGCTTGCCGGCTTTTTCCACCTCGACCAGACACATCCGGCAGTTGGCGGCAATCGACAGTTTCTTATGGAAACAAAAGCGGGGAATGTACACCCCGGCCGCCTCGGCCGCCTCGATGATGGTGCTGCCGTCGGCCACCGTCACCTGTTTTCCGTCTATCTCGATTTGCGCCATAGTCTATTCGCTATCCCTTGCTACGCCGTTCACACCGAACACTTGCCGTGTTCGATGTGATACTCGAATTCGCCGCGAAAATGCTTGAGGAAGCCTTTCACCGGCATGGCGGCCGCGTCGCCCAGCGCGCAAATGGTGCGCCCCATGATGTTGCCGCTGATGTCGTCCAGCAAGGCCAAGTCTTCCGGCCGCCCCTGGCCGTGCTCGATGCGATGCACCACGCGGTAGAGCCAGCCGGTGCCTTCGCGGCAGGGCGTGCACTGGCCGCAGGATTCCTCGAAATAAAAGTAGGACAGGCGCTCCAGCGCGCGCACCATGCACACCGTCTCGTCCATCACGATCACCGCGCCGGAACCGAACATCGAGCCGGCCTTGGCGATAGCGTCGAAGTCCATGGTCGTGTCCATCATGACATCCGCCGGCAGTACCGGCGACGACGAACCGCCGGGAATGACGGCCTTAAGCTTGTGCCCGTCGCGCACCCCGCCCGCCAGTTCCAGCAGTTCGGCGAAGGGAATCCCCATCGGCACTTCGTAGTTGCCCGGCTTGTTGACATGGCCCGACACCGAGAAAATCTTGGTGCCGCCGTTGTTGGGCTTGCCCAGTTCGAGGAATTTCTGGCCGCCGTGCTTGACGATATAGGGGATGCAGGCGTAGGTCTCGGTATTGTTGATCGTGGTGGGGCGTCCGTAGAGGCCGAAGCTCGCCGGAAAAGGCGGCTTGAAGCGCGGTTGGCCCTTCTTGCCTTCCAGCGATTCGAGCAAGGCGGTTTCCTCGCCGCAGATATACGCGCCGTAGCCATGATGGGCGTGCAAATCGAACTCGAAATCGCCGCCGCAGATGTTCTTGCCCAGAAAGCCGGCGGCGCGCGCCTCGTCCAGGGCCTGCTCGAAACGCTCGTAGGCATCCCAGATTTCGCCGTGGATGTAGTTGTAGCCGACTTTAGCCCCCAGCACGTAGGCGGCGATGGCCATGCCCTCGATCAACTGGTGCGGGTTGTAGAGCAGGATGTCGCGATCCTTGAAGGTGCCCGGCTCGCCTTCGTCGGAGTTGCACACGATGTACTTGTCGCCGGGGAAGCTGCGCGGCATGAAGCTCCACTTCAATCCGGTGGGGAATCCCGCGCCGCCGCGTCCGCGCAGCGCCGACACCTTGACCTGGGCGATGATGTCCTCCGCCGGCATTTTTTCCGTCACCACTTTGCGCAGCGTGTCGTAGCCGCCGGTGCTGCGGTAAGTCTCCAAAGACCACGGGCGATCCAGGTGCAGGGAGTGGAGGATGACTTTCTCGGACATGTTCATTCCAATTCCGCCAAGATGCGATCAGCCTCGGCCGGCGTCAGCTTGCCGCACATCCGCACGTTGTTCACCAAGGCCACCGGCCCGTCGCCGCAGGCGCCCATGCATTCGCCCTCTTTCAGCGTGAACTTGCCGTCGGGAGTGGTTTCGTTGAAGCCGATACCGAGCTTTTGCTTGAGGTGGCCGGCTACCGACTCCGCCCCCATCAGCGTGCAGGACAGGTTGGTGCAGACGGTAAGCTTGTACCGGCCCACCGGGCTGAGATCGTACATATTGTAGAAGCTCGCCACCTCGAAAGCAGCGATGGGCGGCATTTCCAGATAGTTCGCAACGAACTCGATGGTTTCCGGCGCAAGCCAGCCGCGTTCGGTCTGGGCGATGCGCAGCGCCGACATGACCGCCGACTCCTTGCGCTGAGGCGGATATTTGGCGACTTCACGGTCGATTTGTTGCAAGGCAGCGGGGGACAGCATCAGCGGTCGATCTCTCCAAAAACGATATCCTGGGTGCCGATAATCGCCACCACGTCGGCAATCATGTGGCCGCGCGACATTTCGTCCAGCGCGGCAAGGTGAGCGAAACCCGGCGCGCGGATTTTCAGGCGGTAAGGCTTGTTGGCGCCGTCCGACACCAGGTAGATGCCGAACTCGCCCTTGGGGTGTTCCACCGCCACGTAAGCCTCGCCCTCGGGCACGTGCATGCCCTCGGAAAACAGCTTGAAGTGGTGGATCAGTTCTTCCATGTTCAGCTTCATGCTCTCGCGCGACGGCGGAGCGACCTTGTGGTCGTCACTGATGACCGGACCTGGGTTGGCGCGCAGCCAATCGACGCACTGGCCGATGATGCGGTTGGACTGACGCATTTCTTCCATGCGCACCAGGTAGCGGTCGTAGCAATCGCCGTTGACGCCGACGGGGATGTCGAAATCGAGCCGGTCGTAAACCTCGTAGGGCTGCTTCTTGCGTAGATCCCAGGCGACCCCCGAGCCACGCAGCATGGGGCCGGTAAAACCCAGCGCCAGCGCCCGTTCCGGCGTAACCACGCCGATTCCGACGGTGCGCTGCTTCCAAATGCGGTTGTTGGTCAGCAGATTCTCGTACTCGTCGACGCACGCGGGGAAACGCCGGGTGAAGTCCTCGATGAAGTCCAGCAGCGAGCCTTGGCGGTTTTCGTTCATCCGCCCGACCGCCGCTGCATTGTGGATTTTCGATGCTTGATAGTGCGGCATGCTGTCGGGCAAATCGCGGTACACGCCGCCGGGCCGGTAATAGGCCGCGTGCAAGCGGGCTCCGGTGGCCGCCTCGTAGCAATCCATCAAGTCTTCGCGCTCGCGGAAGGTGTAGAGGAACACCGTCATCGCGCCCAGATCCAGCCCGTGCGCGCCCAGCCACAGCAAGTGATTCAGCAGACGGGTGATTTCGTCGAACATCACGCGGATGTACTGAGCCCGCAGCGGGACTTCTATGCCCGCCAGCTTTTCAA
>JAIOJO010000445.1 GCA_019911985.1 Sulfuricellaceae bacterium
GAACTGCTCAAGGAATCCGGCCTGCTCAACTTCGACTTAAAGGAAAGCGACTTCTACGCCAAAGTCAGCGCCTGGGCCATGCTCGCCGGGCTGAGCCAGGGCAAGGGAAGCGCGGCGGCGGCGGCCGCTCCCGCTGCCGCCGGCCCGATGGCGGCGCCGGAACCCCGTCTCGTGCTGTCCGCCGGGCTCCAGGACATCACCGACACCCTGGTCGGCGACTACCAGCTCAACGACGTGCTGCTGATCATTCTGGAAACCATGTACCGCGCCATGGGGTTTTCCCGCGCGCTGCTGTGCATCCGCGATGCGCGGAACAACACCATGAGCGCCCGCTTCGGCCTGGGCCGCGACGCCGACGCGATCGTCAAGGGCTTCTCTTTCCCACTCGACGACGCGACGCCCAGCGTCTTCCACGCCGCCATCAACCAGGGTTCGGACATCTACATCGCCGACATCCAAGCCGACGCCATCAAGAACCGCATCCCCGCCTGGTACCGCAAACTACTGCCGGCGCAATCCTTCATCGTGTTTCCCATCATGCTCAACAACAAAGCCATCGGCCTGTTCTACGGCGACCGCGACGAACCCGGAAAACTGGAGTTTCAAGCCAACGAGCTGGGCTTGTTGAAAGCCTTGCGCAACCAGGCGATCCTGGCGATCAAGCAGAAGGTCTAGCAGCCTGTCGGACTTAACGGGCGGATCGGCTGGAAATAGGGTTTTCCCTTATTCTTTCTTGCATTTAGGCCGCGGTATGATTGCACGACGATATTCCAAGGGAGAGACCATGAACAAAAAGCATAAGAGAGGGCGTAGCGGCATCGTGCGGCGCTTAGGGGCAAGCCTGCTGGGCGCATTCGTGTTCAGCCTAGGCATCGTGCCGGCGGCCGAAGCGGTGCCGGCACGCATCATCATCCTGCGCCACGGCGAAAAGCAGGATTCCTATAAGCTCTGCGCGACCGGCCAGCAGCGCTCGCTGGCTTTAGCGGCGAACTACCTCGGCAAGGGCGCGGCCAACAGCCTATTCCCGTCCGGCGCCGGGCCGGACGGCATTTTCGCGATCACCTTGCATACGCTGGAGCTGGCCAGCCCGGCGGCGCAAAGCTGGAACCTGCCCTTGCAGCTTTACTCCATAGTGCCGCTGCCGAACCAGTCCAAGAAGGACGAACTAACACAATTGAACCGGCGCACGCGTGAAGCGGCGGAAGCCGTGCTCACCGACCCGCGCTGGGACGGCAAGACCGTGGTGATGGTGTGGGAGCACCACCATATTGCCGACAAAAAGCTGGAAAAACAATTTCCCGGCGAGAAAGTGACCTTCCGCCAACTGTTCCATCTCGACACGCTGCCGGATGTACCGAAAAGCTGGCATGGCGGCAATTACGACTATTTCTGGATCGTCGATTTCAACAAGGATGGCTCGGCCACGCCGACCCAATTCACGGCGCAGAAACAGGTCTTTCCTGCACCCTATCAAGCCGTGCCGAGCAACGATTGGGGCACGCCGGAAAACTTGCCGAAGCATAGCGGGTGCAAATCTTAGAGGCTGAGCGCACTCAAATCGGGGAAGGGATACGCACGGCCTTAACTCTCCCGAGGCAGGGCCTGCCTTCCGCGTACCTCTTACCGATCTGACGCGTCCTTAAGGATGCTCAAGGCCAGCGCCTCGGCAACCTTGATGCCGTCCACCGCGGCGGAAAGAATGCCGCCGGCGTAGCCCGCGCCCTCGCCCGCCGGATAAAGGCCGCGGGTGTTCACGCTTTGCAGGTTGTCGTCGCGGCGCTTGATGCGTATGGGCGACGAGGTGCGCGTCTCGACGCCGGTGAGCACCGCGTCGCGCATCGCGAAGCCCTTGATCTGCTTGTCGAAGGCCGGCAGGGCCTCGCGGATCGCGGCGATGGCGTAGTCCGGCAGCGCCGTGCCGAGGTCGCCCAGTTTCACGCCGGGGGTGTAGGATGGCAGCACCGAGCCGAATTCGGTGGAGGGCTTGCCGGCGAGGAAGTCGCCGACCAATTGCCCCGGCGCACAGTAGTTTTTGCCGCCCAGCTCGAAGGCGCGAGCCTCCCAGCGGCGCTGAAAGGCGATGCCCGCCAGCGGATGGCCGGGATAATCGTCCGGCGTGATGCCGACGACGATGCCGCTGTTGGCGTTGCGCTCGTTGCGCGAATACTGGCTCATGCCGTTGGTGACGACGCCGCCCGGCTCCGACGCGGCCGCCACCACGGTGCCACCGGGACACATGCAGAAGCTGTAGACCGAGCGGCCGTTGCGGCAGTGATGCACCAGCTTGTAGTCGGCGGCGCCGAGTTCGGGATTGCCCGCCTGCTTGCCGAAGCGGCAGCGGTCGATCAGCGACTGCGGGTGCTCGATGCGGAAACCGATGGAGAAAGGCTTGGCCTCGATATACACGCCCCGGTCGTAGAGCATCTGGAAGGTATCGCGGGCGCTGTGGCCGATCGCCAGCACGACGTGCTCGGCGGCGATGCGCTCGCCGCCGGCCAGCACCACGCCGCGCACCCGACCGCTGTCGATGTCGATATGATCCACCCGGCTCTGGAAGCGGATTTCCCCGCCCAGCGACTCGATGGTCTCGCGCATCTTCTCCACCATGCCGACCAGCCGGAAAGTGCCGATATGCGGCTTGCTCACGTAGAGGATTTCCGGCGGCGCGCCGGCCTTGACGAATTCGCTGAGCACTTTTCTACCGTGGTGCTTGGGGTCCTTGATCTGGCTGTGGAGCTTGCCGTCGGAAAAAGTACCTGCGCCGCCCTCGCCGAACTGCACGTTCGATTCCGGGTCGAGCTTGCCTTGCCGCCACAGGCCGAAGGTGTCCTTGGTGCGCTCGCGCACCGCCTTGCCGCGTTCCAGCACGATGGGGCGGAAACCCATCTGCGCCAGGATCAAACTGGCGAACAGGCCGGCCGGCCCCATGCCGATCACCACCGGCCGCGTCGCCAGATGGGCGGGCGCCTGGGCGACGAACCGGTAGCTCGTATCCGGCGTCGGCGCGACGTGCCGGTCGCCTGGCAGGCGCCGCAGCAGCGCCGTCTCGTCCTGCACATCCACATCCAACGTGTAGATAAAGAAGATCGCCGATGATTTGCGCGCGTCGAAGCCGCGGCGGGCGATGGTATAGCCCAGCAGATCGGGCTTCGCGATCCCCAGCCGCTGGAGTATCGCGGTTTCGATCTCGCCTTCGGTATGGCCCAGCGGGAGCTTTATTTCAGTCAGTCGCAACATGCTTGATATTCCGGACGGTGAATGGGCGGAGTGCGCTGGAATATCAGCCGGGATGGCGATTGGAAGCGTTTTCGGCGGTGCGCGT
Source organism: Sulfuricellaceae bacterium (assembly GCA_019911985.1). Classification (GTDB taxonomy): domain Bacteria; phylum Pseudomonadota; class Gammaproteobacteria; order Burkholderiales; family UBA9220; genus JAIOJO01. The sequence goes on from JAIOJO010000445.1 coordinate 3,323, forward strand.
CTGGTAGTACCAATTGCTTCTCCAGGCGCCGACCACCATGTTGGGATAGTCGGCTTGGCCCAAGCTGCCGTTATACCGGCCCAGCGCCCGGAACAGGCTGCCGTGCTCGATATCCAGGTAATGGCGCAGTATGGTGCAGCCGTAGCGCAAATTGGTGCGCAAGTGGAACAGGTCTTGATTGGCGGCGCCGATGTCGCGCACCCAAAACGGCATCACCTGCATGAATCCGCGAGCACCCGCCGTGGACACGGCGTATTTCTTGAAGCCGCTTTCCACCTGGATCAAGCCCAGCACCAACTGCGGGTCGAGTCCGGCGCGCTTGGCCTCGTAGTTCACGGTGCGCAGGAAATCGAGGCGGGTCTGCCGGTCCGGCATGCGTTTTTCCAGCCGGCGCGACATCTCGTTCAGCCAGGCATCGGCCTCCACTTGGCTGGCGAATAGCAGCCGCGGGCTGGCATTGTCGCTCACCGAGCGCTGCATCACCGAGCGCACGCTGGCGGACAGCACCTCCTCTTGCTGCGTCCCGGCATGGGCATTGAGCGCCAGGAAAGACACCGCGCAGGCAAGCGCCCAGGAACGAATCCCGCCGCGCCGCGCGGAGCAGCGGGCCATGGCCGGGATCGAGAATTGTTTCATAGCGTAGCCCGTACAAGCGCCAACGCTTGTTCCAAGGGAATGACCGTAGCGGCCGCGTCGCGCCGCCCCTGATGCTCGACCTTGCCTTCCTTCAAGCCGCGCTCGCCGACCACCAGGCGCTGCGGAATGCCGATCAGCTCCATGTCGGCGAACATCACGCCGGGACGCTCGTCGCGGTCGTCCAGCAACACGTCTATGCCGGCTTGCCGCAGCTCGGCATAGAGCTTTTCCACCGCCTCACGCACCAGCTCGCTCTTCTTCATGCCGATAGGCACGATCGCCAGTTGGAACGGCGCGAGGGCGGCGGGGAAGACGATTCCACGCTCGTCGTGGTTCTGCTCGATGGCGGCGCCGACGATGCGCGACACGCCGATGCCGTAGCAGCCCATTTCCATCACGCGCGCCTTGCCGCTCTCGTCGAGGAAGGTCGCGTTCAGCGCTTCCGAGTACTTGCTGCCGAGCTGGAAGATATGCCCCACCTCGATGCCGCGGCACAGCTCCAGGACACCCCGGCCGTCGGGGCTGGGGTCGCCCGCGACGACGTTGCGGATGTCCACCACCTCCACCGGTTCGGGCAGATCGCGGCCGAAATTGACGCCGGTCAGATGGTAGCCGTCCTCGTTGGCGCCGCAGACGAAATCGCTCATCGCCGCCACGGCGCGGTCGACGATCAACGGCAGTTTCAAGCCCACCGGGCCGAGGGAGCCGGTGCCGCAGCCCAGCGCCTCGCGGATTTTGGCTTCGGGCGCGAAAACCACTTCACCGCCCAGTTGGATCAGCTTACCGGCCTTGACCTCGTTCAACTGGTGGTCGCCCCTCAACAGCAGCGCCACCAGTTCGCCCTCGCGGCCCTCGACGATGAGGGTCTTGACGGTCAGCGCGGCGGGAATCTTGAGGAATTCGCTCACCTCCTCGATGCTGTGCTTGCCGGGCGTGGACACCTTTGCCATGGCTTGTTGCGCCGCAACGCGCGGTTCCTCAGGGGAAACGGCCTCCGCCAGCTCGATGTTGGCGGCGTAGTCCGAAGCGGGGCAAAACGCGATGGCGTCCTCGCCGGAATCGGCCAGCACGTGGAACTCGTGGGAACCGGAGCCGCCGATGGCGCCGGTGTCCGCCGCCACGGCGCGGAACTTCAAGCCGAGGCGGGTGAAGATGCGGCTGTAGGTTTCGTGCATCGTCCGGTAGGTCTGCTCCAGCGAGGGCCGGTCGGCATGGAAGGAATAGGCGTCCTTCATGACGAACTCGCGCGCCCGCATCACGCCGAAGCGGGGACGGATTTCGTCGCGGAACCTGGTCTGTATCTGGTAGAAATTCAGCGGCAATTGGCGGT
>JAIOJO010000446.1 GCA_019911985.1 Sulfuricellaceae bacterium
AAGTAAACCGGAAACGTGCGGCCTGAAGAGGCCGCACGCAATCACCAGACAGGAGAAAATGCATGAAAGAAATCAAGGCTTACATCCACAATCACCGTATTGGCGACGTGATTCGCGCCCTCAAGGACTCGGGGCAATGCAATGCGAACGCCGGCTGCCGCAATCTTACCGTCATCCAGGTGCAAAGCCTGCTCAAGGCGGTGGACGCGAGGGAACAGCACTACTCCATCGAACTGGCCGAAGCAGTCATCAACGAATCCAAGCTAGAGCTGATCTGCGAAGATCATCAGGTGGACGAACTGGTGGGCATCATCGGGCGCGCGGCCCGCACCGGCCAAGCCGAGGCGGGCTGGATTTACGTCAGCGATATCATCCAGGCAGTTCCAGTCGCAGGACGGCCATGACATCCGTAGGCATCTATATCGTGGCGGCGATGGCGGAAATCGCCGGCTGCTTTGCCTTCTGGGCGTGGCTGCGCCTGGGTAAATCGGCTGGCTGGCTGCTGCCCGGAGTGGTGAGCTTGATGATCTTTGCCTGGCTGCTTACCCGGATCGACTCCGCTTCCGCCGGTAGGGCTTATGCCGCCTATGGCGGTGTGTACATTGCAGCATCGCTGGTCTGGCTGTGGCTGGCAGAAGGGGTACGCCCCGACCGGTGGGACTTGCTCGGTGCCTCGATATGCCTCTTGGGTGCGTCCGTTATCTTGTTCGGGCCGAGAACGGCGTGAAAACCTGGCGCGCGAAACCGGTTTCGAGCACGCCGTGCGGATCGGTAACCCATAATCAAGGAATGGAAACAAATGACAGAACATCGTGAGACACAAGATCAAGCGCCTGACGCGCTGGTCGGGTGCCGTTCGCATGAGGCGGGCTGCGCTTCGGGAACGGAAATAGGTGCGGCGCGCGCGGTGTTCCTAATTCAGAAAATGGATTGCCCGACCGAGGAGAAATTGATTCGCGACCGGCTCGAAGGCATGCCGGGTATCGATGGTCTGCAATTCAATCTGATTCAGCGCGAATTGACCGTGCTACACCGGTTGCCTTCCATCGACGGCATCATGGCAACGCTGAAGGCGTTGGATATGGGGCCGGCGGTGAAATCCGATTCGCTCGCTGCAGCAGCGCCGGACGGCGAACACGCTGCCCTCGTTGCAGACTATGGGATACCACGGCGCAAGTGGCTGCTGATGACCGTTTCCGGTCTGGCGGCGATGGGCGCCGAAATCGTGGCGTGGACATCGGGCCAGGAAAGTTCGTGGCCGGTGATCGCATTGGCGTTGTTGGCCATTTTCAGCGGCGGGCTGGATACCCTGAAGAAAGGCTGGATCGCGCTGACGAACTTCGCGCTCAATATGAATTTCCTGATGTCGCTCGCCGTGATCGGCGCGGCGATCATCGGGCAGTGGCCGGAAGCGGCGGTGGTGATCTTTCTGTTCGGGCTGGCGGAGATGATCGAGGCGCTGTCGCTTGACCGGGCGCGCAACGCGATCAAGGGGCTGATGGCGATGACGCCCGATCTCGCGACGGTGCAAGGCGACGACGGCGGCTGGCGGGAGATGGCCGCTAAGCGAGTGGCGCTGGGCGCCGTGGTGCGCGTCAAGCCGGGCGAACGCATCCCGCTCGACGGCACGGTATTGGCGGGGCAGACCACCGTCAACCAAGCGCCGATCACCGGCGAGAGTATGCCGGTGACCAAGCAGCCGGGTGATTCGGTTTTCGCCGGTACGATTAACGAACGCGGCGCGTTCGACTATCGCGTCACCGCCACACAGGATCACTCCACGCTGGCGCGCATCATCGCCACCGTCCAGGAAGCGCAGGGCCAGCGCGCGCCCACACAGCGCTTTGTGGATCGGTTCGCGCGTTACTACATCCCTGCGGTGGTCGTGCTGGCGATAGGGGTGGCCGTGATTCCGCCGCTGCTCGGGGGCGCGCCGTTTCAGCCCTGGTTTTACAAGGCGCTGGTGCTGCTGGTGATCGCCTGTCCCTGCGCGCTGGTGATATCGACGCCGGTGACGGTAGTGAGCGGCCTGGCCGCAGCGGCGAAACATGGCATCCTGATCAAGGGCGGCGTCTATCTGGAGCAAGGCCGCAAGTTGAAGGCCCTGGCGCTGGACAAAACCGGAACTATCACCAGCGGCAAACCCGCAGTGACCGACATGCTGGCGCTTGCGGCAGGCGACGGCACGCAGCTTCTTCGGCAGGCGGCGAGCCTGGCCCATCGTTCCGATCATCCGGTCTCGACGGCGGTCGTTGCCTATTGGAAGGCGCAAGCGGTGGCCGACCCGCTCATGGAAGTGACCGGCTTCGAGGCCCTGACCGGCCGCGGCGTAAAGGGCGCGATCGACGGCGCAACGTTTTACCTGGGCAATCACCGCTTGGTTCACGAACTGGGTATTTGCGATGCCGGGCTGGAATCCAAGCTCGACACCTTTGAGCGGCAGGGGAAAACCGCCGTTGTGCTTTGCTCCGCTGCCGCACCGCTGCTCATTCTGGCGGTGGCAGACACGATCCGCGACACCAGCGTCGATGCCATCCAACGCCTGCAGCAGATGGGCGTGGAAGCCGTCATGCTCACTGGGGACAATCCACACACGGCCCAGGCCATCGCGGCCAAAGTGGGAATCGGCGACGCACGCTGCGATCTGCTGCCCGAAGACAAGCTCACCGCTATCGACGAGTTGATCGCCAAGCACGGGTATGTGGGCATGGCCGGGGATGGCATCAACGATGCGCCGGCGCTGGCCAAGGCCAATATCGGCTTCGCCATGGGCGCGGCGGGCACGGATACCGCCTTGGAAACGGCGGACGTGGCGCTGATGGACGATGACCTGCGCAAAATTCCCGATTTCATCCTTCTCAGCCGCAAGACCCACGCGGTGCTGATGCAAAACATCACCTTGGCCCTCGGGATCAAAGTCGTGTTCCTTGTGTTGGCGCTGACCGGGCAGGCGACGCTGTGGATGGCCGTGTTTGCCGACATGGGTGCGAGTTTGCTGGTGGTGTTCAACGGCCTGCGGCTGATTCGCGCTCTGAACCACTACGGTGTAACGCAACGAACTTGAGGGTGCTGCTTTTGCCCGCGCCTCGTCTTGCCAAGTCCGTTACGAATCTACCCGATGGCAGCGCGAGCGGCGTTGTTAACGAATTCAAGCTGGAACTGGTGTGCGAAGATCAGCAGGTGGACGAGTTGGTGGCCATCATCGGGCGCGCCGCCCGCACCGGCCAAGCCAGGCAGGCTGGATTTATGTCAGCGACATCGTCAGCGCGGCAGCCATCCGCAGGGCACTGGCCCAGGCGGCGGCAATGCCGGCAATCCCTGCCCCAAATGCGGCAGCGCCAATGCGAACGAAGCGCGCTTCTGCCAGCAATGCGGAACGCCGTTGCGTGGTGCCGGTACCTAGCAGCACTTGACGAGAAATCCCAGTGTTAGGCGTCGCGGCATCGCCTTTTTTGCCGCAATTGAAATTGAGGAGTTAAAAATGACACGTGTAAATAATGTTGATGTACAAAAGGTTCAATCGTTTGAATCTAAAATTAAAAATGATCCTTCTGCCGCCAAAAAAACACAAGTAATTGAAGGTGAATGGATTGTCGAAGAAGGTGATGTTCAGTTCCAATCCATTATCAAATTCGAAGGAGGAGAAACTGTTTTTAAATTAGATAATCCCACGTTTATGGGCGGCGGAGGCAAGCTTCCTGGTCCGATGCATTATTGTCTTTATGGACTTGCATCCTGCTATACCGGAACATTTGCAACCATGGCTTCCATGCTTGGGATACAAATAAAAAAACTTACAACACGTGTTGAAGCTGATGTTGATTTTACACGCGTTTTTGGGTTGGGCGACAATCCTGTTATGGAAGAAGTGCGTGTAACTCTTCATATTGTAAGTGATGCGCCGGAAGAAAAAATTAAAGAAGCGGAAGAGCTTGCGCTGCAGAGATGTCCGGTTGTTTTTACTTTAAGAAATCCGATTAAATTAATTGCTGGTTTAGAAATATCCAAGGGATAGCTTGATTGGCTTGGAAAGCGAACGCCATGCGAGCGGAACGGGCATTCAGACTTACATGGCGATCTCTAATAGGTGCTTGCGCATTCAGTTTGATATCTGTCCACGTGGTCAGTGATCCGATCCGTATCGCGGCGCAAATGGTCTAAAAAATTGGTTCCAAGGAGCGGCATCATGGCCGAAAAACTGAAGCTGGACTTGTCCGTGGTCTTGCCGGATATCCCCGATGAGCGCGACGCCTGCGTGGGGCGGCTGACTAAATTGCTGCAGGCCGAAGGCTTGGAAAAGGTCCACCTCATCAGCGAGGACGGCGGCGCCCGCCTGTGCCTGCACTACGATCCCCAGCGCTTCAGCGTGAGCCGGGTGCGCGAACTGGTGCAAGTAGCCGGGGCCAAGATCGGCAACCGCTTCCACCATGAGAGCCTGCGCATCGACGGCATGGACTGCCCCACCTGCGCCACGGTGATCGAGCACGCCCTGCAACGGACGGACGGCGTGCTGGAGGCCTCGGTGAGCTATGCCGCCGAGCGCCTGCGCCTGGAGTACGACGGCGAGAAGATCGCCCACCCAGCTATCGTCAGGCGTATCCAGGCGCTCGGCTATGCCGTGCTGGAGGAAGGCCACGAGGCTGGATGGTTCGCCGAGCATCGCGAACTCATTTTTAGCGGCGTTGCCGGTCTGTTATTGCTGGCGGGCTGGCTCGCGGGTTTCGCCGGCACGCCGCGCGGCCTCTCGCTCGGCCTGTTGTTGGGCGCCTATGCGGCGGGCGGTTTCTACACCCTGCGCGACGCCTGGCAGAGTTTGAAGAGCCGCCGCTTCGACATCGACACCCTGATGATCGTCGCGGCGGCCGGGGCGGCGGCCCTGGGTGCCTGGGAAGAAGGCGCGCTGCTGCTGTTCCTGTTCAGCCTGGGTCATGCGCTGGAACACATGGCCATGGACCGCGCCCGCAAGGCCATCGAGGCGCTGGCGGAACTGGCGCCCAAGACCGCCCTGGTGCAGCGGCTCGGCCGCGAGATCGAAGTTCGTGTGGAGGAACTGCTGCGCGGCGACCGGGTGATCGTCAAGCCCGGCAGCCGCATCCCCGCCGATGGTAGGGTGTTGTCCGGCGAGTCGGCGGTGGACCAGTCTCCGGTCACCGGCGAATCCATGCCGCTGGACAAGCAGCCGGGCGACAGGGTCTTCGCCGCCACGGTCAACGGCGAGGGTGCGCTGCTCGTCGAGGTGACGAGGCTCGCTCGGGAGAGCACGCTGGCGCGCATGGTGGAGATGG
>JAIOJO010000447.1 GCA_019911985.1 Sulfuricellaceae bacterium
TTTGCTTGGCGCGCGTCATCGCGACGTAGAGCAGGTTGAGGTTTTCCCGCGCGGCGATGGTTTTTTCCCGCTCCAGCACGGCGCGCTGCGCTTCGGCGATACCGCTGCCGGAGGGCGCGAGCGAGAAATGGCGCGGCGCGCGGCTGTCCGGCGGCCAGTCGAGGACAACGCCGTAGCCGCATTCCGGCAGCGGCGCGGCGTGGCTGTCGAGTAGCCAGACCAGCGGAGCTTCGAGCCCCTTGGCTTCGTGCACGGTGTGGATGCGCACGGTGTTGACGCCGCCGTCCCGATCCTCCGCATTGTCCGGGGCGATCAAGCCTTCGTTGGGCGATTCCTGGTCGCTGGCGCGGCGCAGTTCGCCGATCTGCTTGAGGAAGCCGGAGAGGCTGGGGTAGCGCCCGCCGTCCACCGCCAGCGCCAATTCGACGAAGGCCGTCAGGTTGGCGTCCACGGCGCTGCGCAGAGCTTCCGGCACGGCCCGCGCGTAGCGCTGCGGCAGGCTGCCCTCGAAATAGAGGCGGTCGAGCAGGTCGTGGATAGGCAGCACGTCGGCCAGCTTTTGCCAGCGCAGCAGGCGTTCGCGCGCGTAGGCGAGGCAGGGCGGGGCGTCTTCGCCCAGCAGGGCCAAGCGTTGCCACCAACTGCCTTCGCCGCTTTCGGCGAGATGGGTCAAGGCGGCGTCGTCGCAGCCGAATATCGGCGAGCGCAGCACTTGAGCGAGCTTGAGGTCGGCGAAGGGGGCGACGAGAAATTCCAGCAGCGCGGTGAGGTCGCTGCATTCCAGCGTGTCCAGCAGGCCGCCGCGGCGGGTGCTGACGAAGGGGATGCGCGCCGCCTTGAGGGCCTTTTCGTAGGCTTCCAGTTTGCTGCGGCGGCGCACCAGCAGCATGATGTCGCGGTATTCCAGCGGGCGCAGATTTCCGTCGCGGCCGCTGATAATCCAGTGGCCGGTCATGGCCTGGATGTGCTGCGCCAGCAGCCCGGCTTCGTTCTCGTAGCGGCGGTCGTCGATCTCGCTCAGCGGCTCGACCAGCGGGTTACGCAGTCCGGCGCGCTCGGCGGCTTGCGGCGCTTCGCCCGCGCTCGCCAGCGGCAGCACCGCCACTTCCCCGGCCAAGTCGTACTGCTGCGCCTGGTGCGGGTGAAAGCTGGGGTAGTCCGGTTCGGCGGCGAAGACCTTGTTCACCGCGTCGAGCACGGCCGGGGCGCAGCGCCGCGAGAGGTTTTGTTCGAGCCGGGCGGCCTGGTATTCGCGTTCCAGGAAATCCGCCGCGAGGTCGAACAGGCGCGGCTCGGCTCGGCGGAAGCGGTAGATCGACTGCTTCGGGTCGCCCACCAGGAACACCGTGGGCGGGTCGCCTGCCGCGCCGGAGGCGGCCAGCCAGGATTCCAGAATCTGCCATTGCAGCGGGTTGGTGTCCTGGAATTCGTCCAGCAGGATGTGGCGGTAGCGGCTGTCGAGCTTGTATTGCAGGTATTCGGCGTGCTCGGAGGCGTTGAGCAGTTGGTGAACGCGCCATTCCACGTCGGTGAAATCGACCGCCTGGCGCTCGCCCTTGAGGCGCTGGAAGGCGTCGAGCAAGGCCGCGCCGCAGCACAGCGCGGCGCGGTTGAAACGGTAGGCGGCCTGGGCGGCGAGGCCTTGCCGTGCGCCGTCGAAGCGGGCGCAGAGTACGGCGTGGAGGTCAAGCAGGCGTTCTTCGTTGCCGGGGCCGAGGCGCTTGGCTTGCGCGCCGCTGGGCTTGCGCGCGCGTGGCGTGCCTTGCCCGTTGGCGGTGAACAGCACGGCGCAGATTTCGTTGAAACACCCTGCCGTATCCGGCGTATTCCCGGTAGGAGCGGCCTCCAGGCCGCGAGATTCGGAGCTTCGCGGCCTGGAGGCCGCTCCTACCGGTGCGATGGCGGCGGCGAGCCGGGCCGCCAGTTTCCTGTCTGTGTCGGAATTCATTTCCAGCAGCCCGAGGTAGGACTGCAAGTCGCCGGGCAGCGCGTCCAACGCGAAGAGTTCCGCGACGACGTCTTGCTCCGGGTCTATCGCCAGTTCCGCCCGCAAATGCTCCAGCGCATAGTCCACCGCCTCTTCCTGGCCGCTCGTTAACGCCCACCATTCGGCGCGCCGGGCGACGAAGTTGGCGAGCAGGCTTTGGGTGTTGGCGAGGCCGTGGTCGCTAAACAGTTCGTTGAGGGCCAGCGCGGCGGCGCTCTCGGGGGTGCGCTGCAAGCCCTCGGCGAAGAGTTGCCAGGCCTCCTCCAGCAGGCCCGAGCTGCGCTCGGCCAATTGCACCGGGCCGCCCATGCCGCTGTCCAGCGGCGCGCGCTGCAAGAGCTGCAAAAACCAGCCGTGGAAGGTGTTGAGGGTGATGCCAGGCTGGGCGGTGAGATAGGTTTCCAGCAGGCCGCGCGCGCGCGGCAAGAGCTCGCGGCTGGCCGCCGGGGTGAGCGCCCGCTCTTGCAGGAAGGCCAGCGCCTCGTCGTCCGGCTTGGTGGCCAGGATTTCCAGCCAATCCCGCAGGCGCTCCTCCATTTCCTGCGCGGCCTTGCGCGTGAAAGTGATCGCGAGAATGTCGGCGGGCGGCACGCCGGCCAGCAACAGGCGCACCACGCGGGACACCAGCAGCCAGGTCTTGCCGGAACCGGCGCAGGCTTCGATGACCACCGAGCGGGCGGGGTCCAGCGCGGTGCCGAAGTCGAAATCAGTCTGCATTCCAGTAATCCTTGCGGCACAGGCCGCGCATTTCGCAGTAGTCGCAGACGCGGGCGAGGCCTTGGGCGGGCAGCGCGGCGCCTGAGTGGAGTTGCTCGAAGAGTTGCTGCAGCCGCGCCAGCACGGCCTCGCTGAGCGGTTCCAGGCCATCTTCCAGCGGAACCGCGCTGACGCCGTCTTTTTCCAGGCTGACGAAAGCAGCCTCGACCGCCTGCTCGCCCAGCAGCAGCGCGTAGACCGGCAGTTGCACGTCCTCCCCCGGCGGCGCCAGTTTCTTGCGCAAAACCTCCGGCCGCTGGGTTTTGTAGTCCAGCACGGCGAAGCCGGATTCGCTCCGGTCTACCCTGTCCAGGCGGCCCTTCAAGGTAAGCGAGTGCTCGCCTGCAAGCGGGATGTCGCGGCTGGCGGCGGCTTCCCGGTCGGCTACCCGCCAGCCCGCGGCTTCGCGCTCCGTTTGCCAGTCGAGGTAGGCGGGGACGATGGATTTCCAGCGCAGCGCCCAGCCGTGGCTGAGGTAATCGGCTTGCAGGGCTTCGGCGAAAACTCTGTCGGTGATGGCGTGGAGTTCCGCTTCCAGCGCCTGCCGCGGTAGCCCGACTATGGACGGATGCTCGCGGTGGAAGCGCTCCAGGATGCGGTGGACGAATTCGCCGTAGTCTTTTTTCTCCAAGCTTTCGCGCACTTCGTCCGGCTCGTTCAGCTTCAGACCGTGGCGCGCGAAGAACTGGTAGGGGCAAGCCAGCAGGCTATTGTAGCCGCTGGCGGAAATGCCGCCCGGCACCCGGCTCGACGGCAGGCTGGGGCGCGGCGCCGGGCCGGGGCGAATAGACGCGTCCGGCGCGGCGCTGTGCACCTGGGAGGCCGCCAAGCGCCCGGCAAAATCGCGGGCCAGCAGATCGGCGCCGAAGGCCAGGCGGTGGAAAGCCTGGAGGCGCTCGAACCACGGGCTGAGCAGATTGGGTTCGGCGAGCCGCCGGGCCTGCCAAGTGACGAAGACGCAGGCGGATTCGTCGATCAGATCGGCCAGTTGGCGCTCTTGCCGCCGCAGCTCGTCGAGACGCGAAGGCAGCCCGAGTTCGGCGCGCACCGCCTGGTTGAAGAAGCTGCAGCCGCCGCCCTCGCCGGGCAAGTGGGCGCTGTCGGCCCCGGCGACGATGACGCCGTCGAAGTGGCGCAGCGCGACGTTGCCGAGATGGGTGAAGACCACCGGGCTGTCTATGCCGGTGTCGCGGAAGGTGGAGTTTTCCAGTTGGCGATAGAGCCAGGCGCGCCATTCGGCCAGGCTGTGGCGGCTGTCGTCGGCGGCCAGTTCGCGCTGCAGGCCGGCGAACAGTTGCAAGAGCTGCTGGCCGGCAAAGTCCTGCGCCAGCCCTTGGCGCATGCCGAGCAATTCCAGCGCGTCGAGCAGCACTTGCAGCCAAGCGGCGAGCGGGCGCTGGCGCGCGGCGAACAGGGCTTGCGCTGCTTGCAGGCGTTCCAGCAGCGCGACGGCATCCTCGCCGTCTTCGCTGCGCCGCGCCAGGTCGAGGTAGCGCTCCAGCCGCGACACCACGCTGTGGCGGCGCAATAATTGCTCCAGGCGGTAGACCGACGCCTTGCGCCGCGCGGCATCCCAGTCGGCGAGCAGGTAGGGGGACTTCAGCAGGTCGAGCAGGTCGAGGTGGTAAAAGCCGCTGGCGAGGCTGTCCAGCCAGCGCCGCACCGCCGTGCTGGCGGCGGCGGTGGACAGCGTCCAGCCGGTTTCGTCTTCCACCAGCACCTCGGCGCGCTCCAGCAGCGCACGGGCACGCCGCGCCACCAAGCGGTCTTGGGCGATCACCGCGATGCGCTGCTTGCCCGCCAGCAGCCAGCGCCTCAGTTGGGTGTCGATGGCGCGGGCCTCCTGCTCCAGCCCGTTGGCGCCGAACAATTCCAGCCGCCCGGCGAGCGGGCTGGCGGCGAATTCGCCGCGGGCCGCCAGCGCGCGGCTGTACAAGTCTACGGATTCCGGGCTGTCCGGCGCGGGCCAGACGGCAGCCAGCAGGCGGCGCGGCGGCGTGGCGGGCGCTTGGTCAAGGCGCCGCACCGGCCAGCTTTCCGCATGGGCATCGAGGAAAGCTTGCTCCAGCGGCGAAAGACCGTCGAGGCCGACGCTGTAGAGCGGGCCGTCCGCCTGCCGGGCGCGCGCCGCGAGTTGCAGCGCGTAAGCCGATTCGCGGTCCGCCGCGCCGTCGCCGGAGCGGCCGAGGGCGAACCACATTTCGTGCACCAGCCGCGCCTCGAACTGCAAGGGCCGTCCGGCGCGGGTGCGGTAAGCGCGCTCCAGCAGCGCGAGGAATTCGTCGTAGGACTGCGGCAGGCCGATGCGGCAGCGGGTGAGTTCGTCCATCAAGCCGCGCAGCTCGGCGCACAAGGCCCACAGGTCGGCGTCCGGCAGCCAGTTGCGGCTCTTCAGCGCCTGGTAGAGCATGGCCTCGCGGCGGCTGTCGGGCAGGACGGCCAAGCCGGGATCGGCGTCGCTGGCCCAAAGCGGCAAGGTGGTGAGGCGCGGCAGCAGCAACGCGGGCCGCTGCGCCGCCTCGCCCAGCGCCTGCGCCAGCAGCGGCACCGCGTGAAGATGGGGGAGCAGCACGGTGAGATGGG
>JAIOJO010000043.1 GCA_019911985.1 Sulfuricellaceae bacterium
TTATTTGTCCATCGACGATTTCGGCACCGGGTATTCCAGCCTCAACTACCTGAAGCGTTTTCCTATTCACCGGCTGAAAATAGACCAGTCGTTTGTCGGCGACATTTTGCTGGAGTCAAACGGCGGCGCGCTAGTCCGAGCCATTATCGCTATGGCGCACAGCCTGAATCTGGCCGTTATCGCGGAAGGGGTGGAGACGTTCGAGCAGTTGGATTTTTTGCGCGAGCAGTTGTGCGAAGAGGTGCAAGGCTATTATTTTAGCCCGCCGCTGCCGGTTGAGGATTGCACACGCTTCCTGCAGGCGAGGATGGCTTAATGTGCGAGGAATCGCCGGTGGCGGGCGGTATTTTCCAACAAACGTGCCAAGCTGGAAACCTCCGTTTTTAGCTTGGGGCAAGACAGGAAATTTGTCATGGATGCCATGCCGTTGACGGACGCTGAATTCCGTCAGTTTCAAAGCTGGATATACAAGACGGCGGGGATCAACATGTCCCCAGCCAAAAAAGCGCTGGTTTCCGGCCGCTTGTCCAAGCGCCTGAAGCATTATCAGCTCCCCAGCTATGGAGACTATTTCCGGCTGATCACCCAGGCTACCGAAGCGGCGGAACTGCAGATTGCCATTGACCTGCTCACCACCAACGAAACCTATTTTTTCCGCGAACCCAAGCACTTCGATTTTTTGCGCACCCAGGTTTTGCCCCTGGCGCAACCGGGACAGCCGTTCCGCTTGTGGAGCGCAGCCAGTTCTTCCGGCGAGGAGCCTTATAGCCTTGCGATGACGCTGGCCGAGGGGCTTCCCAGCAATTCATGGGAAATCGTCGCTTCCGATATCAGCAGCACCATGCTGGGAAAAGCCCGCTGCGGCCACTATGCGATGGAGCGGGCGGAGCATATTCCCAAGGCCCTTTTAGCCAAATATTGCTTGAAAGGGGCCGGTTCTCAAGAAGGCACGTTCTTGATCGAACGCAGTCTGCGCAGCCGGGTGCGCTTCATGACGATCAACCTGAACGCCGCGATGCCGAGGCTCGGTGAATTCGATGTGATTTTCCTTCGCAACGTCATGATCTATTTCAATATGGAAACCAAGCGCGAGGTCGTTGCGCGCATGTTGCCCTTGCTCAAACGCGGCGGTTATTTCATCACCAGCCATTCGGAGAGCCTGAACGGGGTTACCGAAAGCCTGGCAGTGGTCGAGCCCTCAATTTACCGCAAGCCATGAAAAATCCAACTCAGCCAACCGAAGTCATTTTGCAGCCGGGCGATTTTTATTTCGGCGGTGCGGCTACGAGCATACGCACCGTTTTGGGTTCCTGCGTCTCAGTCACGCTCTGGCATCCGACCCGCCTGATCGGCGGCATGTGCCACTACATGCTGCCGTTTCGGCAAAACAATAACTCAAGCGCCGGGCTCGACGGGCGCTATGCGGAGGAGTCCATGCAACTGTTCATGCGGGCCATTCGGGATGCGGCGACGCATCCGGCGGACTACCGCGTGAAATTGTTCGGGGCGGGCAACATGTTTCCCGGCCTGGCCAGGAAGGAGTCTTGCGGGCCTTACACGAGCCAGTGCGAAGCGACAACGTGTAGAAACGTATCCTGCAAGAATATCGGCGTTGCCCGCTCGCTGACGGCGAAATACGGGTTTAATGTCGAAGCCGAGGATTTGGGCGGCGATGGCCTGCGGCAGGTTGTTTTCGATGTTTGGAGCGGCCATGTTTGGGTGCGCAAACCTATGGAGAAACTGGGCGCTGCCGGCCTTAAACAGCGCGCAAGCTCTCGCTTTGCTTGGTCGCTCCAGGGCGGCTAATGGCGGCTTCGACGCAAATCGGGCCTGTTGCGCGGAGCGGGGCCGGCACTCGAAGACTAAGAAGCTGTTTTAATAAATCCCGAGCCCGCGTTGAGGCGCTAAGCCCGTGAGGGCTAGGCGCGGCGAGCGCGGTTTGGTTATTCCAAATCAGCGAGACGTAACGACGCCCTCGCGGGCTTAGCGCCTCAACCCTCCGGGCCGGTGGCAAGTGGGCTCCAGGGCTTTGTTGCGGGCCGCTTGTTTGGAATAACCAAACCGCGCGACCCGCGTCGCGCCCTGAAACCCGCTTGCCGCCGGCGCGGGTTCAGGATTTATTAAAACAGCTTCTAAGAGCCATGCTGGGCTATTTCGATGACTCGTGAGCGGAATTCGCAATGAACAAAATAAGGGTCTTATTGGTGGACGATTCCGCTGTGGTGCGGCAGGTATTGCAAGCCGTGCTGGAGGAAGATCCCGCTATCCAAGTCATCGGGGCCGCGTCGGACCCGATTTTCGCGATGGAAAAACTCAACCGGCAATGGCCCGATGTGATTGTGCTGGATGTGGAGATGCCGCGTATGGACGGCATTACCTTCCTGAAGAAAATCATGGCCGAACGCCCAACGCCCGTGGTGATTTGTTCCTCGCTGACGGCAAAGGGGGCGGAAACCACCATGCAGGCGCTTGCCGCCGGGGCGGTGGAGATCATCACCAAGCCGCAAATGGGGCTGAAGCAGTTCTTGCAGGAGTCGGCGCAGGCGTTCGCGCAATCCGTGAAATCGGCGGCATCCGCCAATGTGCGGCGCCTGGCGGTTCCCGTTCGTCCCCTGCCCGTGGCGCAGAAGCTGGATGCGGACGCCGTCTTGTCCGCGGCCGGAAGCCACGCCATGGCGCAAACCACCGAGCGTATCGTCGCCATCGGCACCTCCACCGGCGGGACGCAGGCGCTGGAAGCGGTGCTGACGGCGTTGCCGCGCGTTTGCCCCGGCATGGTGATCGTGCAGCATATGCCGGAGAAATTCACCGCGTCCTTCGCCGAGCGCTTGAACAGCCTATGCCGGATCGAGGTCAGGGAGGCGAAAAATAACGACCGCGTTATTCCCGGACTCGCTCTGATCGCGCCCGGCGGCAAACATATGATGCTCAAGCGCAGCGGCGCGTATTACCACGTGGAAGTGGTGGACGGCCCGCTGGTCAACCGCCATCGTCCTTCGGTCGACGTGCTGTTCCGCTCGGTCGCCAAGTTTGCCGGAAAAAACGCCACGGGCATCATCATGACCGGCATGGGAGACGATGGCGCGCGCGGCCTGAAGGAAATGTTCGATGTCGGCGCTCCCACGGTCGCCCAGGACGAAAGCACTTGTGTCGTGTTCGGTATGCCTAAGGAGGCGATCAAATTGGGCGCAGCCAAACGCGTTCTCCCTCTGCAGGAAATCCCCCAGGTGATTTGCGGCTAAAGGATTTCAGAGGCTATGTCCATGTCGAGAGCAGGCTGGCCAGTTATCGTTTTGCCTTTTACCGCCGCAGGATTCCCGACCGCTGTTTGATGGGGCGGGATGCTTTGAAGGACGACGCTTCCAGCCCCCACTTTTACCCCGGTACCGATTTCTATGTTGCCCAATATTTTTGCGCCGGCGCCGATTAAGACGCCGCTTCTGATTTTAGGGTGGCGATCTCCATGTGCCTTCCCTGTGCCGCCGAGCGTGACGGCATGCAAAATCGAAACATTATCTTCAATGACGGTCGTTTCTCCAATGACCACTCCGGTTGCATGATCTAGCAAAATGCCGGAGCCTATTCTGGCTGCCGGGTGGATGTCTACCGCAAATACCTCCGAAACGCGGCTCTGGAAGTAGAGGGCCAATAATTTTCGCCCGTTCATCCAAAGGTGGTGGGAAATCCGGTGAGCCTGTAAGGATAAAAATCCCTTGAAGAATAAGATCGGCAAATAATGCCTGTTGCAGGCGGGATCGCGGGTAGCAACCGCGACGACATCCTTTCTCATGGCGTCTCCGAGAGACTTATCAGCGTGTAAGGTGGCTGTTAGCAGCTTTCTGAAAGAATCGAAGGGGAAATGATGTTCGTCCGCCAGTTTTTTGGCGAGCTGATGGCTTAGTGCCGCTTCCAGCGATTCGTGGGACAAGATCGTGCTATATAAATAGCCAGATAGAGCCGGGTCATTCCCCGAATCCTCCAAGGCCTCTTTTAGGATCGTGTTCCATAAGACATCGGTAGACATGATTATTTTTTCCATGGACTATCCTCTGGCTGGGATCGGCGCACCTGGGTTATGTAAAACGGGAAGCGGATGGCTGACATGCCTCGGTAGACAGGCAGCGACGGGTTCAAGAGCAAAACAGCCTCTTAGATCACTTGCCCGCCATTCGGGCTGATGACTTGGCCGACTATGAAGTTGGAGAAATCCGAGGCCAAATATAAAACAAGAGATGCGATTTCTTCCGGTGTTCCGAAACGGCCTAGCGGTATTTCTTTCAGGATGTCGTTTCTCTTTTCTTCGTTGAGAACATTCAATAGCGGGGTTTCGACATATCCGGGCGCAACGGCATTCACATAAACCCCCCTGGGGGCGGCTTCTTTAGCCACGGCTTTGGTAAAAGAGACCACGGCTCCTTTGGCGGCTGAGTAGTGTGCAGCGCAATTGCAACCGGTCA
>JAIOJO010000448.1 GCA_019911985.1 Sulfuricellaceae bacterium
ATCTCCCAGCGCGCAACGAAGATTTGCTGTTCGTTTTCGACGTTTCCCGACAATACGCCGCGAATATTTACCGCGTCCGAGATATTCACGCAAAACATTTCGGGCGTCAGCCCTCGCAGATCGAAGCGGGACAAGTCGGCGGGCGGCAAAACCGTGATATAGCTCGCCCGGCACGAGCAGTTGCGCACCGGGGCCGGATTCACCTGGTAATGCAAAATCAAGGTCTTGCCTTGGATCGAAATAAGTACTTTTTTCACAATGAGCTCTTCTGTTTTCTTGCGCCCGGCACGATAGGGGCAGGCCAGGCATTTTTCTTGCTACTCCATGGGCTACGCAAGCCGTTTTGGAGACTTTACAACAAATGCCTACAAGCCGCATTCCGAATGCCTGGATGATGTTGGGCTAGGTGGAAGGTGGTGCCTTTCCGCGCGATTTCAATTTTGACGATGGATAGCCATGAAGCTGCAGATCGAACGACCCTATGTGGAAGCGCTACTCAAGGAATTCCCCGGCCTGGCGTCGCTAAAAGAGCAGTTACGCTTCGGCAATAAGGTCGAGGCGCCATTCAGTCAGTTCTCCCGCAACGAGCTCGATTTCCTGGGCGATCTCTACCGCCAAGCGGGGCCGGACATGCGGGTGCGCGCCGCCCAGATCGCCACGCTGCAGAAGGCGATGAACGGCGACGGGGCGCGCTTCGAAGCCGGGGCGCTGGAAACGGTGCTGCCGGCGATAGCCCGTTACCTGGCCGAGGATGCGATACGCGGCTGGTTGTTTACCGCCAGCGTGGCCAGCAAGCCTTTGCCCTACGTGGTCGTCCGGCTCGATTACGTGCCGGACTCGAACGACGAGACGGGCAAGGTGTTCATCGAGCTGAAAGCCAATGCCAAGGGCGTGATCGCGACCGCGAGCATACGGATTACCGCGAGCGATATCGTCCAGAAAACGGTGGGCGATATTTTCGCCGCCAAAGGCTTTCTGAAAGAAACGCCCGAACTCATAGCCGCCTACGACGAAGCGGCTGAGCGCTACTTCGACTGGCGATCCCAATACGGGATGCAGTTTTCCGGGCAGGGCACCGGATTTTTCGTCGAAGACCCGGCGGCCACCCACCGCAGCACCGATTGGTCGCGCAAGGATATTGTCGTGTTGTCGACAGGGGGCGGCCGCGCCCGCTTGGTCAACGACGAGAGCATCCTGACGTCGCGCACGCTGACGCTGGAGGCGCCGGGAGACATCCTCGGCCCCTACTTGAACAAGGCCGCCAAGAGCAACCGCTATGACGCCGAGGACGAAGTCAAGGCCTCGCAAGCGGCGATGCCGAAAGGCTTGTTCACCCAGCTTCCGGTGCATCCCTATATTTTCATGTTCCACCTGGAACTGCATCACTACGTCTGGGTGCACGTAGACGACCTTGTGCCTTACGCCTACCAGCCGGCGCTGAAGCAAAAGCTGATACTGCCGCCGGAGCAGACCGACTTGATCGACATCTTGACCGCCGAGATGGACGTCTTGATGGACGACATCGTGGCGGGAAAATCCGGCGGCACCACGGTGCTGTGCGCCGGGCCGGCCGGCGTCGGCAAGACCCTGACCGCCGAGGTTTACTCCGAAATCATCAAGCGTCCCTTGTACCGGGTGCATTCGGGGCAATTGGGGCTGAATGTGGCGGCGATGGAGACGGCGCTCAAGGACGTGTTGACCCGCGCGCAGCGCTGGGGCGCGGTGATGCTGATCGACGAGGCGGACGTCTACATCAAGCGGCGCGACGACAACATCACGATGAACGCCGTGGTGGGCGTGTTCCTGCGCGTGCTGGAATATTTCAACGGGCTGCTGTTCCTGACCACCAACCGGGTTGACGACATAGACGAAGCCATCGTCTCCCGCTGCATCGCGCTGATCAAGTACTACCCGCCGGACGATGAGGCGCGGCGCAAGATTTGGCGGGTGATGACGGAACAGTTCGCGCTGGATGTCGGCGCGCCGCTGCTCGACGAACTGGTCGAGCTCTTTCCTGCGGCCACCGGCCGGGATATCAAGGGCTTGGCGAAATTGGTGGCTAAGTACTGCCAACACAAGCAGGTCGAGCCGACGGCGGAAGCCTTCAAACGCTGTTCGATATTCCGCGGCATGGATTTGGGGCAATTAACGGATCAAAAGCAATCCGCATGACTAAGAGCTTATCCGTAAATAATTTGGCGCTACGTTGTCGCGAATCCGCGATGGCTGCAAGGCGCGAGGCGCTGCCAATGGTCGTTCCATTGGCGAGCCTCGCAACGCCGCAGACGCGTGGATTCGCGGCAACCCTTCGGGCTGGGGGCTATTTGAGCGCATCCCTTTGTCGCAAGCCGCTTGTTGTGAATCACACAACCGTGCGTCTTGCTTCGCGGTCTGCGCTCAAATAGCCCCCAGCGTAGCGCCAAATTATTTACGGACAAGCTCTAAGGAGAAAAGCATGCAAGCAAGCATCAAACTGGAAGGCGAGCACCTTGAATTGGCCTCGCAAGACGAAATTACGGCCGGCCTGAATGCCGCCCGCGACGTGTTTTCCCGCCACAATGCCGATCCGCTGGCGTGCGCGGCAGCCAACGAAAAATGGGCCAGGGACGAACTGCTCAGCCGCGAAGAGGCGCAGATGTGCGTGATTTGGGGAACCGCCGACGAGACCGCGTTCCGCGCCGTGACCTTGGGCTGGCTGAGCCGGGATATCGATATCCGCCTGGCCGTGGGTTAGCCCATGAAGCTGTACATGACGCCGGGTTCGTGTTCGACCGGCATCCACATCCTGCTGGAGGAACTCGACCGGCCTTTCGAGGCCTATATCGTGAACTTGCCGGCTGGGGATCAGTACCAGCCCGGATACCTCGCGATCAATCCGAAGTCCACCATCCCGGTACTGGTGCGCGACGACGGATCGGCCCTGACCGAGTTTCAGTCCATCGCCTGGTGGCTGGCGCGCACGCACCCGAAAGCCAGGCTCTTGCCGGAGGATGCGGACGGCGAGGCGCGGGTGATCGAGGCCATGGATTATGTCGTCGGCACGATCCACGGGCAGGGTTTTGCGCGGATTTTCACCACCGCCGGCTTTACGCCGAACGAGGCCGACCACGAGGCCGTCAAGGCGCGCGGGTGTGAGATCGTCGCAAAGGGTTTCGCGCTGATGGACGATGTGCTGGCGGGTAAGGAATATGCCGCAGGACAATTCTCGATTGCCGACATGGCGCTGTTCTATGTCGAATTCTGGGCGGACAAGCTGAAGATGGAGTTGCCGCCGAACTGCCTGGCCCATTACCGGCGCATGCTGGCGCGGCCGGTGGTGCAGCGGGTGTTGCGCGAAGAGGGTTACCGCTGAGGCGATCCTGAAGCGTAGATACATCGTAGCTTGGTGCTGAGGCCATAGGCCGAAGCCCAACATTAACGGCGAAAAAGTGTTGGGCTTCACTGCGTTCCACCCTAGAAGGGCACAAGAGCACCCAGCTACTAGCTGGCTATCGGCTGACGACCAAGAGGGAAAGCTCAAAAGTCTTCCCCTCCCAGTCCTACTCTCAAACCGGACGGTTTTCGCCTGGGTCGCGAACCGGTCCCATCAGCGCCAGGCCTTCCTCGTAGGTGATGGCCGGGAAGGAGGCGCCGAACTTCAGCGCCACGTCGGCCACGCGATCCACTTTCCCGGCCGTATCCAGGCGTTTCAGGTCATTGCGTTCGAGGTGGAGCAATTCCAGTAATTCGTTGTACGCCGTGGCTTCGTCTATCGGCAGCACGTAGAAGGTGGCGCCGCCGTAGGCGACCTGGTAGCGCTTGCTCAGGTCGATGTTGTTGCAGAACAGGAAATACTTGCCGTCGGCCTTCAGCACCGGCCCCAACACATCCGCCAGCGGCTTCAGATATTCGAAGGAAAGCAGGTAGGCGGTCAGAAAATCCAGGCCCGGTTCTCCCTCGCGGGCCACGGCGATAACCTGGTCTGCGGTCAGCAAGGGAGGGCGCGCTTCGTCCGCGAACTGGGCCGCGAACTGGATGGCGATTTCGCCACGGAATCCGAAGCGCCCGGATTGGCCGGTGGCGCCCTTGAAGACGGGGTTGCACAGGCGCTTTTCGGCTTCCAGCGATTTGAAGGCGGTTTGGTCTAGAGAGGTCATGCTAAGGTTCCTTTTGGGTGGATAAATTAAGGGTTGAGCCGTCGAAGCACATGATTTTGGGTTCGTCATCCCCTTCGGTGATTTCAGCGCGTTTCAGGGCGCCGTCGGCGTAATATTCGTAGCGGTGCTCGAACTCGATTTCGCCGTAAACCACCTTTTGGCATACGACGATCCGCTGCTGTTCGTCGAGATAGGCGCGGAAGTAGGTGTTCCGGTTGGCCAGATTCGCTTCTTCCAGTTCGCTAATCAGTTTCAAGGGCAATTTGACGCCGCTGTAGCTGAGGTAATGGCGGCACTCGCCGCGCTTGTCGTTCATATATCCATCCTCGTTTTCATGCGTTTAAGGTTTTCTTTCGGCGCGCTTCAGGGCGGCGGCGTCGCGCCGGCCTTGGCCAGCAGCAGTGCGTTCG
>JAIOJO010000044.1 GCA_019911985.1 Sulfuricellaceae bacterium
GCCTATTTTCATTCATGCTCGATGCTCATCCTTGTTAAGGCCTGCAAAATTTTCGTTATTACTTTTTACTACATAACGACGGCAAAAAAAAGAGCGGTTTAATTCCACTTTCGCCGATCCGGCCCCGCATCCGCAACGATCATGGAGATCCGATTCAACTCGGCCTGGCGGGTGTAACGGCGTATTCAAGGCGATGATCCCAGCACGCTCCGGCGCTGCCGGCCGATGCGCTGCAACGCAGCCAATCGCCGCCGAGCAGACGCCAGGCCAGCACTTCCTCGGAATAAGCCCGTTCCGAATAAAAATTGTCGTTGTCGTCGAGCACTTCGCGGGTGAGCGTATGCCGGTGCCTGTAATAGCAACACCGGTTCTCGCCGTCGTAGCCGAAAACCCGCTCCGCCAAGGCCGAAGGCTCTTCGAAACGCTCGAACCGAAGCGGCGCCACCACCGCGCCGGAATAATCGTCCGGCAATCCGCGCCTCCAATCCTGGGGCAGCCGCCGCACCTCCTGTTTGGCCGGAGGCGTCCTCCCCCCGAGCATCGCCAGAGCGGTCAAACCGCTATCGTCTTCGGGGCCGAAGCATTTATCGAAATCGATGCAGACTTGGCAGCTCGGCGCTTTGCAAAGATTTACTTCCGCCCGTTCGCACAACTGCTTGTAGAAGAATTTCTTCCATTTCATATTCCCCACGTTCTTCGCATACAGCGCGGGAAAGTGCCGTTCCAACAAGTCCGAGAGCGCCTGCCTATCGGAGAAGCCCATATCCTGGTAGAGGTGGTTCTCGCCCATGCAGCCCACCGCGACGGCATAGGCAACCCATTCCGTTTCGATGGAAGTCGAGCCGGCATGGGCTAGCAGCAACTCGACCAGGTCGCCGATTTCCTGATCCCGCAGCGCGGCGCAACAGGCACCGGCCTCGCCGTCCGCGGCAAGCACCCCGTTCACCGCCGGAAAATACCGCTCCAGCAGTGCGGAAAAGCGGTCCTCGGGCATACCCATCGCCTGTTGCGGCGGAAGGCCGTTCCTGCTCGCGGACTGCAGCATCCCGGCAAACACCTGGGTCAAGGCATCGGCCGGGTCGGCGGCGCGCGACACGAACCATTGATAGTCGATCTCGCTCATCTTGCCCTCCCCGACTTAAGGATTTTCCATCGGCGTATGGGTGTAGCACTTCTTCGGGCAAATCTTGGCGCAGGCTTCGCAACCGACGCAGTTCATCTGGTTGGCGATGGTCATGACCTTTTTCTCGTACTCTTCATCGTCATCGTCGTCGCCGGCTTCCAAAGGCACGAACTCGCCCTCGTCGGTGATGCCCGCCAGTTGCAGCACGTCGCGGCCGCACACCTTGAAGCAGCGCCCGCAGCCGATGCATTTCTCCTGGCTGATTTCCTGCACGAATTGGGGCGTCCAGGTACGCCCGTCCGGCATGGTGATGCTGATGGTTGCCATGTCGGACTCCTCTAGCCGAGATCGGCGAGCCGCTTGCGCGCCTCTTCCAGGGTTTGATAGGCTTGATGCGCCCGGCTGGCCACATCGGGAATTTTTTCCCAGCCGGTGGGCAAATCTTCCGACAAATCGTGCAAGTCCATTTTCAGGGCCGTCGCTTGCGAATTCAGCTTCTTGATCTGGGCCTTGAGTTCTTCCTTGTCTTCCATTCCAGCAGTCCCCTTTTCCAGCTTTTCCAGGTTAAATTCCAGCTCCTCGCTTTGCAGGATTTCAAGCCAGTGCTGGGCATTCTCTTCAGTCGAATATTCCATCAAGTTCATCATGGCAATCTCCTAATGAATAACTAACCGTAATTAGCGACTTCCGGGTATTTTTGAATCATTTCCACACCCGCAAGCACGAGCTTTTCGCCTTCTTCCGCCAGCTTTTCCAGCGTAAGGAAGCCGAAACGATGCACGTCGCGCAACTGCTTGTTGACGACGATAAGACGCCCCGCCGAAAGAACCATGCGGCCGAAACCCTCGTGGTGCATTTTCATCATCGGCGTCACCATGTTGCCGGTCTCGCGCTCGATGGCCAGGCCCACGGCGTTGTAGAAAAGCTCCAGGCGCCACAGGGTTTCCGGGTCGGGATCGCCGATGATGGGCATGGTCTTGCGCTTTTCCTTGTCGATGATGTAAGGCTCCAGCAGCGTTTCGTCGCTCTTGCCTTCCCACGCTCCGTAAGAATCCTGGGCACGCCATTGCTTGACCAGTTCCTTGACGAATATCGATTCCATCGGATCGATACTTTGCTCTACCGCCTGTGCTTCACCCATGCTCCACCTCGTCGTCGAAATCGAATGTTCTTTCCTGCCCTTTCAACAGCAGCTTGCGCAGCCATGGCGGGGGCGTCCCATTTAATACAACTTGCAATTTATCCAGTATTTCGCCGATATTTTCGGGTTCGTGCACCTTGATCGGGTGGATCTTGTTGGCGACCACGCGTGCCGCTCCCGATCCGCCTATCGCCGCCACGTAAAGAATGGCGCAATCCTTGATAGCCTCGATCTTAGGAGCCAGCTTGTCCTCGTTGCCGTCCTCCTGGAGATCGCCCTCGAACTGTATGGCCTCGATGAAGTGATGGCCTTGCGGCGACACCTCGTAGATGGCGATGTTTTTGGCCCACCCGAAATGGGCGTCCACCCGTTGTAAATCCTGCGTTGCAAAAGCGATTTTCATAGAGCCTCCTTGGTTTGCCCTTTCCCCTTTATTCCCGCAACAGGCGGGTTGTTCAGGCTGAGGACTAATGAGCCGTAGCCGGCGCACAAGCATTGCATTCTTCCTTCGGCATCCCCCATGTGGCGGGCGTCGCCTCATGGCCATGGGACATGAACATATTGCCGATCTCGAAGATCAGGTCCCGCGTGCCGCGATAGCCCACGGAAACGCGGTGAGCCGCGCCCAATACGTCGAACAAGGGCAAGCCCATGCGCAGGAAAGGAATCTCCAGCCGCTCCGCCATCTGGCGGCCGTGCGAATGGGTGATCAGCAAATCGCAGTGCTGCGCCTTGCGCTCCAAATCTTCGAGGTCGCCGATCTGCACTTCCTCGGCCGGTATTTTTTCCAGCAAGGGCGATTGCGTGGTCGTCACCGCCGCGCCGATCTCGCACCCCATTTCCGCCAGCAAATGGGACATGGCCCAGAGCAGGTCGGGCTCGGCGCCGATGGCGATCTTTTTGCCGCCGAAAAAGAAATGGCCGTCCAGCATCGCGTCCACCAACTGGCTGCGCTGGCGGCGGTATTTGAGCGGCACCGGATTTCCCGTCAAATCGGCGAGCAGCTTGATGAAATCGTCGCAGGCCGCCAGCCCGGTGACTCGGTCCAACACCGTGAACATCACGTCGGCCTTGTCTTGCAAGGCTTGCGCCGCCGGCCGCATGTGCTCGCCGATGGCGATGGTGTAGCGCGAAGAACCCATGCGCCGGATGTCGGCGACGGTGGTGCCGCCCATCGTGGTCGGCATGAACTCCTCGGGAATATGCCCGTCCAGCGAGCCGGACAAGTCGGGCAGCACGATGGGCGCGAGGCCGAAAGACTCGACCGTCTCGCGGATCTCCTCGATGTCGCCGGGCGTCAAATGGCTGCCGGCCAGGATATTCACTTGGCGCGTATCCATCTGGCCCGGCTCGGCCAACTCCTCGACCAGCCGGGTGACCGCGCGCGACCAGCCGTCCTGGAAGGCGTCCTTGTAATCCGGGGTGGACACGTAGACGATGGCCATGTCGTCGAATTCCGGGTGCTTTTTGCGGATCAGCTTGATATAGCCGTCTACGTCGTCGCCCTTGGTTTCGGTCAGGCCGGTCGAAGCGATGCCGATAATGTCCGGCTTGGCCCGGTTCCAGATATTCACGATGGCCTGCTCGATGTTGTCCATGCCGCCGAGTATCGTCGTCGCCTCGTTCATGGCCGTGGTCTGGAGCGGGATGTTTTCGCGGAAGTGGCGCACGAACAGCACCAAGCCGAAGGCGGTGCAGCCTTGCGAGCCGTGCAGCGCGGGTAGGCAGCGGTCGAGGCCGAGGAAAGCCAGCGCCGCGCCGATAGGCTGGCTCATCTTGAGCGGGTTGACCGTGCAATTTTTCCGCGATGTGTTTACCGTTGCCATGAATTTCTCCTTGCGTTAGAACGTTGCTCGTTAAACGAAGCCGTCCGCCAGCCTTAACCCTCATCTTTAATTGCGTTAAACGTTGTTCGTTAAGCGTTAAGCGGGTCGTCCGCCGGCTTCAACCCTCATCTCCAAACCCCAACGCTTAACGCCCAACGCCCCTCAACATTCCCAAGGCGCGGGCTTGCGCACCTGTTCCCACATCGGGTTGTACAGCGCCTTGTCGATTTCCTGCACCAGGGCCACCATGCCGTCGTAACCGGCGTAGGCGTGGTGCCGTTCCTGGTTGATGTCGAGCCAGGGCATCTTGGCTTTCAGCGCGACGAACTGCGAGCGCCCACCGGACAACATGATTTCGGCGCGCGCATCCTTCAGCATCTTGTACATTTCGCGCGGCGTCATGTCGTCGAGCATGTGGGCATCCTCGCCCATCAGTTCCTTGATGCGCTCCTTGTCCTCGACGGTGGATTTCTTCACGCTGGTGCCGACGATTTCCATGCCCACCTCCTGCAAGGCGGACACCACGGACCAGGACTTCACTCCGCCGGTAATCAGCAGCACTTTCTTGCCGGCCAGGCGCGCCTTGTAGGGTTCGAGCCGTTGCCAGGCGCGCGCCTCTTCCTCGCGGATCAAGTCTTCGGTGCGTTCCATCAGCTCGGCCGGCGCGCCGCGATCCACCAGCAGTTTTGAGGTCTGGCGCAGGCTGTCGCTCATGTCCGAAATGCCGTAAAAGGAGCCCTCGAAATAGGGAATGCCGTAGCGCTCCTCCAGTTTCCGGGTGATATTGATCATCGCCTTGGAGCACACCATCATGGTCGCCTTGGCGCGGTGCGACCAAGCCACTTCCTTGTATTGCGCGTCGCCGGAGATGCACGACAGGATGCGTATGCCGAGCTTCTCGAAGAGCGGCTTGACCTGCCACAGCTCGCCGGACAAGTTGTATTCGCCGATGACATTGATGTCGTAAGGCGTGGTGTATTCCGGTTCCTGGGTGCCGATCACGTAATCCAGCAAGGCTTCGCCCGCCAGTTTGTTGCCCAGGTTCTTGTTGCCGACGAAGCCCGGCGCGTCGATGGGAATCACCGGCTTGCCGAATTTCGCGCCGGCGGCTTTGCACACCGCCTCGATGTCGTCGCCGATCAGCGCGGTGACGCAGGTTTGGTAGACGAACACCGCGGGCGGATCGTATTTTTCGATCACCTCGCGGATGGATTTGTAGAGGCGTTTTTCGCCGCCGTAGATCACGTCCAGCTCGGTCACGTCGGTCGTGAAACCGGTGCGGTACAGCCGCGAACCCGACGACTTGGCGCCGCGGTTATCCCAGGAATTGCCTTCGCAGGCGATCGGGCCATGCACCAAATGCGCCACGTCGGTGATGGGCTGCAGCGCGATCTTGGCGCCGTCGAAGGCGCACCCGCCTGCGGCCGCGCCTGGCTGCAATTGCTTGGTGCAGCCTTTTTTGCGCTCTTTTTCCGACTTGCCCTGGTTTTTATCGCATCCGGGCTCGTCGAATACGGCCTGCACTTTGCTGGATAAGGCACTCATGGGCTACTCCTTATGGATTTCCTGCCCGGCTAGGCTCAAGCAGGAAACACGGTTGGCACTGAATTTTCCGGGTCTTCGCGACAATCGCCGATTTAAGCGCAAACTGCGTGGCGGCTAAAAAGCCACCAAAATATCTTCGTCGGCGACACGGTACTGGCAAGCCAGGCGCCACAAGGGCGGCCAGTCGCTCAATACGTCCGACTCGTACTGTTTCTGGGTAAACTTACCCGCGAGGTAGAGCACCGCCCGCTCGAATTTCGCCAGGCGGATTTGGTGGGCAAGAGCCTGTCCGCGCTTGGGCACGATCTTGACCGCGCATACCCCGCAGTTGCCGCTTTTGCATTGGCAGCGCAAGGGGATATTCGACGCCAGCGCCAGGGACAATAGGGTCGACTGCGCACCGGGGGTGATATCGACCTTAACCTTGTCCTTCAGGGACGGATTCAAAAAAGTCACCGCGCTCATGTTCCACCTATCCATTCATGATGTCGTTTAAGGAAGCCAAGCGATCCGGTCTAAAGTTTCCGGCCGGATCGGCCATGCCTTAAAACTCGACCAAAATTCCTTCGTTACGCACGATGTACTGGCAAGCCAAGCGCCAAGGCGGGGGCAGGTCGTCTACTTCGGCCTGCTGCATCTCCTCCTTGCTGATCTTCCCGGCTAGGCGCAATACGGTTTTTTCCTTTTCCGTCAAGTGCATCCCCATAGGCTGCCGGTTTTCCAGCACGCTGACCCGAACGGCGCAGGAGCCGCATTCGCCGTTCTCGCATTCGAAATCCAAGGGAATCTTGTGTTCCTTGGCGACCGCCAGCAGCGTGCTGCAATCGCCTGCAACGGCATACACGGTGACGTCCTTTTTCAATCGGGGCGAGGAAAACGTAATATTTGCCATTTCTCTACTTCCTTTTCTAACGATTCTTTATCCGGCGGCTCGCGCCGCCGGAATTTGCCTTAACGGATAATGTCGAAGCTGTAGTCGGTTTTCGATGGGATGTTGGTGTTTTTATCCATCTCGTCGAAAATCTTGTCGAGTATCGTCACCAAGGCGTTCATCGAACCCTGATAGCCCCATACCGGATAACGGTGTTTGTGGTGGCGGTCGAAGATCGGGAAGCCGATGCGGATCAGCGGCGTGCCGGTATCGCGCTCCAGGTACTTGCCGTAGGTATTGCCGATCAGGAAGTCCACCGGCTCGGTGAAGAGCAGCGAGCGCATGTGCCACAAATCCTTGCCGGCGTAGACATGGCAATCCTTGCCGAAAGGCGAGCTAGCCAACAAGGCCTTGACTTGCTCTTCCCACTCTTTTCCGCCGTTGGTGGAAAGGATATGCGTAGGCTCCGCAC
Organism: Sulfuricellaceae bacterium; assembly: GCA_019911985.1. Classification (GTDB taxonomy): domain Bacteria; phylum Pseudomonadota; class Gammaproteobacteria; order Burkholderiales; family UBA9220; genus JAIOJO01. The sequence continues at coordinate 6,979 of JAIOJO010000044.1, forward strand.
CCAGTTCCATCAGGAACGCGGCCAAGCCCAGCATCAGGTCGGGGTCGCCGTACAAGGCGAACTTCTTGCCGTGGATGTGCGCGCTGGAGTCGGCGATGGCGTCAACCAAACGGCCGCGCTCTTTTTCCAGCTCGGTTGGGATCGCTTTACCGGTCACGCGCGACACTTCCATCAGGAATTTATCGGTCGCGGCCACGCCGACGGGGTGATTCAGCGCCACGGTTTCCTGGCCTGTCCCGGCGATATACGCGAGGGTTTTTTCGGTGCAGTACTGCTGCATCGAAATCGTCGCCTTGGCGTTCAGCGCCAGCTTGGCGTCTTCCAGCGTGGTGCCGCCGTCGTACATGCGGAACTCGCCGTCGGCCGGGGTATCCAGCACGTCGCTGTTATCCGCCAGGATCGTTGCGTCCACGCCCATCAAAGCGAAAATGCGCTTGATTTCGCGCAGATTGCCGACGGTGTAGCCGTCGAATCCGCCGATGAAATTGATCTTCTCGTTCGGAGTGCGCTCTTTGCCTTCCCAGAAGTGGCTGACGATACCCTTCAGCGCATTGTCGTAGCCGGTCACATGGCTGCCGACGAAGGCCGGGGTATGGGCGTAAGGCACGTCGAAATCGGCCGGCACGCTGCCTTTTTCCCGTGCGGTCGAAATAAAGCCGTTCAAGTCGTCGCCGATCACCTCAGCCATGCAGGTGGTGGAAACGGCGATCATTTTCGGCTTGTACATCGCGTAAGTATTGGCCAGGCCGTCGATCATGTTGTTCAGGCCGCCGAACACCGCCGCGTCTTCCGTCATCGATGACGACACGCAGGAAGTCGGTTCCTTGAAATGGCGCGAGAAATGGCTACGGTAGTAGGCGACGCAACCCTGCGAACCGTGCACGAAAGGCATGGTGCTTTCGAAGCCGATTGCGGCGAACACGGCGCCCAGCGGCTGGCAAGCCTTGGCCGGATTGACTGTCAGCGCTTCGCGGCCGAAGTTCTTTTCGCGGTATTCCCAAGTCTTGGTCCAGTCGCGGATTTCCGCGATTTTCTGGTCGGGGTGGGCAAACTCGAAGTTCTTTCTCTTGTTTTCGAACAGTTCGGTATATTCCGGCTCGCGGAACAGGTTGAAGTGGTCGAGTACGTTGCTGGTGTTCTGACTCATGATGAATCTCCTTAAAGTCGGGTAATGGGAAATGGGTAATGAGCGATGGGTACGCCCCTTAACTCATTCCGCCTTCCGCATTACCCATTACACGATTACTTCTTCCACGGGGTCTTGGTCAGGCCCCAAACCGGGTTGTTGATGGCCATGTCCATATCGCGGGCGAAGATGGCGAAGCCGTCGTAGCCGTGGTACGGGCCGGAGTAGTCCCAGGAGTGCATCTGGCGGAAGGGCACGCCCATTTTCTGGAATACGTACTTCTCCTTGATGCCGGAACCCACCAGGTCGGGCTGGACTTTTTCGACGAATTTCTCGAACTCGTAGCCGGTCACGTCGTCGTAGATCAGCGTGCCGTCTTTGACGTAGTGCGTGGTGCGCTGGTAGTCGTCGTTGTGGCCGAATTCGTAGCCGGTGCCGACCACGTTCATGCCGAGATCCTCATACGCGCCGATCACGTGGCGCGGACGCAGGCCGCCGACGAACAGCATCACGGTCTTGCCTTCCAGGCGCGGCTTGTATTTGTCGATAACGCCTTGCATCAAGGCCTTGTACTTGGCGATGACTTTCTCGGCGCCTTCCTTGATCTTGTCGTCGAAATGGCTGGCGATTTCGCGCAAGGAAGCTTCGATTTTGCTCGGCCCGAAGAAGTTGTACTCGACCCAGGGAATGCCGTATTTCTCTTCCATATGGCGCGAGATGTAGTTCATCGAGCGGTAGCAGTGCAGCACGTTGAGCTTGGCCTTGGGGGTATTTTCCAGCTCGGCGATGGAGCCGTCGCCGGACCACTGGGCGATCACGCGCAAGCCCATTTCCTCCAGCAGGATGCGCGAGGCCCAAGCATCGCCGCCGATATTGTAGTCGCCGATAATCGCCACGTCGTAAGGGGTGCTGACGAATTCGGGGTGCTTATCTTCCGACTTGTCGAAAACAAAGTCGCGCACCGCGTCGTTGGCGATATGGTGGCCCAGGGATTGGGACACGCCGCGGAAGCCCTCGCAGCGCACCGGCACGATGGTCTTGCCGCCGAACTCCTTGGATTTTTTCTTCGACACCGCTTCGATGTCGTCGCCGATCAGGCCGATCGGGCACTCGGACTGGACCGTGATGCCCTTGTTCAGCGGGAACAGGTCTTCGATTTCGTCCATGATTTTTTCCAGCTTCTTGTCGCCGCCGAAAACGATGTCCTTCTCCTGGAAGTCGGAGGTGAACTGCATGGTGACGAAGCTGTCGATACCAGTGGTACCGATGTAGTAGTTGCGACGGGCGGCCCAGGAATACTGGCCGCAGCCGACAGGCCCGTGGCTGATATGGATCATGTCCTTGATCGGGCCCCATACCACGCCCTTGGAACCCGCATAAGCGCAACCGCGTATGGTCATCACGCCGGGAATCGACTTGATGTTGGATTTCACCGTGCAATCGGGTTTTTCTTCCTCGTACACACCCAGATGCTTGGCGCGTCTTTTCGCGGTTTTTTCAGGATAAACTTCCAGGACTTCCTTAATCAGTTCCTGGTTCCTCGCTTTGGTTTGCTCAACTGTAAGGCTCATTTTGCCCTCCTACTTGATAAAAGAAAATTAGAACCTATTTCGCTAGTATTCATGAACTTACGCCATGAACACCGGCACCATGAAGCCTAAGGAAATAGGCTCTTAACCCCGGTATTCCCTAACTACTGGGAAAACTCTGCCGATGACGCTCCGCTGACCCTCATCGGCAGAGGTCTCCCTGTCGAGATTCCTCTACTCTTCATCCGGCCGCGGCTTGCGCTGCGGCCGGAATCCGGTTTGCTACTTACGCGGCAGCCGCTTCGGCAGCTAATTCAGCCGCCGTTTTGCCGACGATGGACTCGTCCACTTTCTGCATAATGCCGTGCTCCATCAGCATTTCTTCCAACTCGTCCATGGTGATGGGAGTCGGGATCGTGCCCTTGCCGGCGTTCGCATGGATTTTCGTCGCAAGTTGGCGATACTCGTCGGCCTGCTTGGACTCGGGTGCGTACTCGAGCACCGTCATCCGGCGCAGTTCGGCGTGTTGCACAACGTTGTCGCGAGGAACAAAGTGGATCAGCGTGGTATTCAGCTTTGCGGCCAGCGACTCGGCCAGTTCCAGTTCCTTGTCGGTCTGGCGCTCGTTGCACACCAAGCCGCCCAAACGCACGCCGCCGGAATTGGCGTATTTCAGGATGCCCTTGGCGATGTTGTTGGCCGCATACATAGCCATCATCTCGCCGGACATGACGATGTAGATTTCCTGCGCTTTGTTTTCGCGGATGGGCATGGCGAAACCGCCGCATACCACGTCGCCGAGCACGTCGTAGGAAACATAGTCGGCACCGTCATACGCGCCTTCTTCTTCGAGGAAGTTGATGGACGTAATCACACCGCGACCGGCACAACCGACACCGGGCTCAGGGCCGCCGGACTCGACGCAACGGATGTCCTTGTAGCCGATCTTCATGACATCTTCCAATTCCAGGTCTTCCACGCTGCCCGCTTCGGCAGCCAAGCTCAGGATGGTGTCCTGGGCTTTAGCGTGCAGAATCAGGCGGGTGGAATCGGCCTTAGGATCACAACCGACGATGAGGATTTTTTGCCCCAAGTCAGCCAGTGCCGCCAAGGTGTTTTGCGAGGTGGTAGACTTACCGATACCACCCTTGCCATAAAAGGCAATCTGCCGTAATTTCTTTTCAGACATTTTGAGTCTCCTTACGATTAAGCGTTAATTGAAAAATCGTGTTTCATCCGCTGCGAACAGCGACGATCAGTAATGGACTAGCTGCCGTGAAACCCATCCTCGACACTTCGGTCTTCTTCTTATCGGTCGCCGAACCCGGCAAAACATTGACTGCGCAGCCTAGCTTGAGCAACGAGCGTGCCAGGTCTCAATATTTTTGCTAACATACTGTTGTTAATTGATTTATTTTTATCTACAGAGGCGTTTCAGGGTCTATGTAGGCATGTTGCAAAGCCAACAATTAGCCCGATCGATGTAGAAAAGAATACAAATCTCCCCAAGTTCTACACTCTCTCCCAAAAAATCGCCTCGCCTCGCCTCGCGCGCTAAGAAGCTGTCTCGCCATCGCTAATCCGTTCAATCGCCGCATTGGAATCGTTTTTGCTTACTCGAAAGCGGTACAACGGTGAAATCAGCTATTAAGGAGCCTAGCGATGCAAATTGGAGTGGACAGTGCCACGGCGGTGGACGGCAAACGCTTGTTCGTTGTCGATAACGACGAAATCACGCGCATGGCGCTCACGTTCATGCTTCACGATGAAAACGAAACCCATGACTTGCCCAGCCTGGAGGCCGCGTTCGAAAAATCCCGCGAGTGGAAGCCGGATTTGTTGCTGCTGGGATTGGGCGTGGTGCAGGAAAGAGGCATGGACACGCTGGGCGCCATCAAGTCCGGGATGCAGGGCGTCAAAATTCTGCTGGTGGTGGACAAGGCCAGCGACCCGCAGGCGCAGGAATGCCTTCAATCCGGAGCCGACGGTCTACTCGGGAAACCGCTGACGATAGAAGCGGTGCGGCGCAAAGTGGATGTGCTGTTAGGGCGCAAGCAGCAAATGATTATTCCGCTGCAAGCTATATAGGAGCCTCGAATTAAATCGCATGGGGCTGCGGCGGGGCCGGAATGGCTCAGCAGCAACCGTTTAAGCGTCTCGACCGCGCTCTTGGCGAGCCTTGCCTTCAATAAGAACCCGCAAGCGCTGCATATTGCCGGGGTGCGCGACACGCATGACGCTTTTTTTGCACAAATCGAGGGCGTCGGCACCATGATGGACGCTGCCCTGCTTTTCGAACGCTATATGGTCGAGATATTCGGGCTCGGCGGTTCGAGCGGCGAACCCGGCCGGGTCCGGCGCTTCCGGCCGAGTTACTTGCGCTTATTGAAGGGCTGGGGATTCGATTCCAACAGCGCGGAGGGTGCGGTGCTGAAAGGATGGGTGGAGAGCCGCTTCGGCCTCTTGCCCAGCTTCCACAAGGAAGCCCTGGAACGTTTCGGCTCCCCGGCTTGGTCCAATTACATGGAAGAAAAGATGTCGCGGCGCTTTCACGATTACCGCATCGGCTTGCAGCTCGACCTGCTCTACGAATTTTGCCAGTGGGCGCTGGCGCGCTGGTTCTGTCCGGGACACCGGCACCTGAAGCTTTACCGCGGGGTGAACGACTTCAGCGAATACCAGGTGATCCGCCGGGCGAGCGGACGCAGCGCGGTGGTTCGTCTCAACAACCTGGTTTCATTCACGGCCGACCGGCACATCGCCTGCGAGTTCGGCGATTACATTATCGAGGCTCAAGTGCCCAAGGTGAAAATACTGTTTTTCAAGGATCTGCTGCCGCATCACCCGCTCAAGGGCGAAGCGGAATATCTCGTCATCGGCGGCGAATACCGTGTCCAGGTCGCCTATTTATGAGCGGGCGCGCATGAATCCCGACATCCATTCCCGCGCCCTCGGGGCCTATCTCGGCTTGGCAGTAGGCGATGCGCTGGGCGCGACGGTGGAATTCATGCTGCCGCGTGAAATCCAGGCCGCCTACCGCGTGCATCGCGACATGATCGGCGGCGGCTGGTTAAAATTAAGGCCCGGCCAGGTCACCGACGACACGCAAATGTCGCTGGCGCTGGGCGACGCGATAGTGGCAGCGAATACCTGGGAGCCAAAACGGGCCGCCGACGAATTCGCCGCCTGGCTCAAATCCAAGCCGCTGGACGTGGGCAACACCTGCCGCCGCGGCATCCGCCGTTACATGCTGGACGGCAGCCTGGAAGGCCCGCCCAACGAGGGGGATGGCGGCAACGGCGCCTGCATGCGCAACCTGCCCGTGGCGCTCGCCACCCTGGGACGCGAAGCGGAATTCAGCGCCTGGAGCTTGGCGCAATCCCGCATCACGCATCACCACCCCTTGTCCGACGCCGCCACGCTGGCCTTGGGCCGGATGGTGCAACAATTGCTGCTGGGCGGAGGCATCAAGGCCTGCCGCCGGGAAGCAAAACAATTGGTCGAGCAATACCCGGTTTTCCGCTTCGACCCCTACCCTGGACGCGCCTCGGGCTATATCGTGGATACCGCACAGACGGTGCTGCACTATTTCTTCGCCACCGATTCCTTCGAGTCGTGCGTAACCGAGGTCGTCAATCAAGGCGAAGATGCGGACACCACGGGCGCGCTGGCCGGGATGCTGGCAGGCGCCGCCTACGGACTGGACGATATACCCGCCCGCTGGTTGGATGCGCTCGACGGGGAAGTGGCCGCCAAAATAGAAAAGCAGGCGGCGCGATTGCTGCAGATATCCGGATTTAGCGATTAAGAGCTTGTCCGTAAATAATTTAGCGCTGCGCTGGGGTCTGTTTGAGCGCAGGCCGCACCCGCAAGGAGTAGGTCAGGGTTGTAAAGCCGCTGAAGCGGCAACAACCCTGCTCCGAAGCAAGACGCGCGGTTGTGTCATTCACAACAAGCGGCT
>JAIOJO010000449.1 GCA_019911985.1 Sulfuricellaceae bacterium
GGAACGCCCTGCACGCCGCCCCCACCCCGGCCCTCCCCCGCAATGCGGGGGAGGGGGAAACCCCCTCGGGCGATCCCATCGTGGAAACAGAAATCCCTCCACCACGCCTTCCCCCGTTTACGGGGGAAGGCTGGGATGGGAGCAATTGAGCATCCCCAGGCCCATGAACCAAACCCTCCGCATCGCCCTCGTCCGCCAGCGCTACAACCCTTACGGCGGCGCCGAGCGCTTTGTCGCCAACGCCATGCGCGCGCTCGGCGCGGACGGCGCCGAACTCACTATCGTCACCCGGCGCTGGCCGGCCGGGGCCGAGTCTCAGGCTTTGCTGTGCGACCCTTTTTACCTCGGCAACGTGTGGCGCGACTGGGGCTTCGCCCGGTGCGTCTGCCATTCCCTGACGCAACGGGAATTCGACCTGGTGCAATCCCACGAACGCCTTCCCTGCTGCGACGTCTACCGCGCCGGCGACGGCGTCCACCGCGAGTGGCTGGCGCAGCGCCGGCGGGTGCTCGGCCCGATATCCCGGCTGGGCGTCGCCCTCAACCCCTACCACCGCTACGTGCTCGCCGCGGAACGGCGCTTGTTCGCAAGCCCCCAGCTCAAAGCAGTGATCTGCAACTCGCGCATGGTGAAGGAGGAAATCCGCCACCATTTCGGCTTTCCCGAGGAAAAACTCCACGTCGTCTACAGTGGCGTCGATCTCGATGCCTTCCATCCCGGACTAGCCGAACAACACCGCGAGGCCGTGCGCCGCCGCCTTGACATCGCCGCCGAGGCCACGGTATTCCTCTTCGTCGGCTCCGGCTTCGAGCGCAAGGGGCTGGCCGCAACGCTGCAAGCCCTGGCCGCCTTGCCGGGCGGCGCCCATCTGCTGGTGGTGGGAAAAGACAAAAAACTCGCGGATTTCCGCCGCCTGGCCGGGCGCTTGGGGCTGGCCGAACGCGTCGCATTCCTCGGCGGCCAGGAGGACGTCAAACCCTACTACGGCGCCGCCGACGTTTTCGTCCTGCCGACCCTCTACGACCCCTTCCCCAATGCCGCGCTGGAAGCCTTCGCCTGCGGCTTGCCGGTGATCACCGGCACGAAAAGCGGCGCCGCCGAACTGGTCGTGCAGGGCGTCAACGGCTTCGCCTGCGACGCGCTGGATACCGCCGCGCTGACCGCCGCCATGACCGAGGCCGCCGCGCGGGGCCGATCCGCCTTCGCCGCCGCGGCGCGGGATACGGTCGCCGCTTTATCCCCTGCCGCGATGAGCCGGGAGCTGTTTGCTTTGTACCGGAGTCTGCTTGAGAAATAACAGGCGGGCACGATATGGCTCAGCGCAGTCTCGCAAATTCAAAGCCTTCGACTTGCTACCAGGATTTTTTAAACAGCCTCTTAGGCTAATTGCGCCTCTAGCCTGAACTGTTGCGCCGCAACGCTGACTTCCTTCATCCGGCCGTGACCGGGCAAGGTTTTTTGTTCCACATTAACTAATCCGGCCTTGGCCAATTCGTCCACATCGCGTTTTACCGCACTACGGTCGCGGTGCAGTCGCTCCGCAAGTCCAGTAATCGAATCCGGGCGTTCTTTGACGGTGCGAAAAAGGGCAAGCCGTGCGCTTGTCAGCAACCTCAGCACATCGGCGGGATCTTCAAAGCTGATAATTTGTTCATTCGGCAACGGCTCACCCTGGTCGGCAATCTTCGCCAGCGTGCGGCCGCGCTTGAAAAAGTCTTCTTCCGTTCCCGTTTTGACGATCAACTTGCTCATGCGCTATCCCTCAATACGATCCAGTCTTGCTCGAATCTTTCTTCGATATCCTCGAAGCTTACAAAATTGACCGGCTCGACCTTGCCGAAGTAATGTCGGTGGTGATGGCCATGCTGGTTGTCGTATCCGACAACGCGGCCGTTATCGCCCCGATGCAAGCCATGATTAATGTAAGCTAAGTTGTACCGGCTTACCTGGCCTTGCTCGTCCACCCAAACCTCGCGGCGCAGCCGGCCATTCCCGCGCCGGTCCGAAATCTTGTGCGATTCGTCGATGCTTTTCCTATCAGCCATGACTTATTATATCTCTTCTGAAAAAATGCACCAGCCGCTTTGCATGAACCCGGCCTCATGACATTTGGCCGCGATGGCCTTTCCGCCGCGCCTCGCGGCAGGCCCGAACCGCCGCCCGCCCCGCGCTATCGCGCGGCTATCGGACAGGCGCGCGAAACCGGTATAATCTGAGGCTTATAAAACGACTCCCTCCTCATGCCCCATCGCGAAATGAACAGCAGGGAACTCTATCTGCGGCTGCTGCAATACGTCTTGCCCTATTGGCGGGTCTTCGCCGTTTCCGTGTTGAGCACCATCGCCGTCGCCGCCACCGAACCGGCGCTCCCGGCCTTGCTCAAACCCATGCTCGACGGCAGCTTCGTCAAGCGCGACCAGGCCCTGATCCAATTGATCCCGCTGCTGCTGGTCGGCGTATTCCTGCTGCGCGGCGTTTTCACCTATACCAGCAACTACACCATCAACTGGGTATCGACCCGGCTGGTTGCGGACTTGCGCAACCTGATGTTCCAGAAACTGATTTCCCTGCCCACCCCGTATTACGACAACGCATCCTCCGGCGCGGTGATCGCCAACATCGCTTTCAACGTGAACCAGGTGACATCCGCCGGCACGACCGTCATCACCGTCCTGGTGCGGGATAGCTTCACCATTCTCGGCTTGCTGGGCTGGCTACTGTACCTGAACTGGAAACTGACGCTGATCGCGCTGGTGATGGCCCCGCTGATCGCGCTCATCGTCAAGCTGTTCAGCGCCCGTTTGCGTATCATGAGCCGCAGCCTGCAGGACTCCATGGGCGAGATCACGCATGTGCTGGACGAAACCCTGGGCGGGCACAAGGTGGTCAAGATTTTCGGCGGCCAGGACTATGAAAACCGGCGCTTTCGCCAGGCCACCAACCGCAACCGCCTGTTCAGCATGAAGTACACCATCGCCGCCAGCGCCAACGTGCCGCTCACCCAATTGCTCGCCGCGATCGCGCTGGCGCTGATCGTCTATATCGCCACGCTGGAATCCAGCGCCACCTCGGTGGGCGGCTTCGTCTCCTTCATCACCGCGATGCTGATGCTGCTGGCGCCGGTGAAGCGCCTCACCGGCATCAGCGAAAGCCTGCAGAAGGGCTTGGCGGCGGCGGAAATCGTGTTCGATCTGCTGGATACCGATTCCGAGCCTGACAGCGGCGAGCATGACATCGCGCGCGCGCAGGGCACGCTGGAATTCCAGAACGTCGGCCTGCGCTACGATGAAGAAGGCGCCGAAGCGCTGAACGGCATTTCCCTATGCATCGCGGCGGGCGAGACGGTCGCGCTGGTGGGCCAATCCGGCAGCGGAAAAACTTCGCTGGTCAACCTGATTCCCCGGTTTTACCGCCCCAGCGCCGGGCGCATCCTGCTCGACGGGCGCGACATCGAAACCGTCCGCTTGGCCAGCCTGCGCGACAATATCGCGCTGGTCAGCCAAGACGTGGTGCTGTTCAACGACAGCATCGCGGCGAATATCGCCTACGGCCGCCAAGCCGCCGCCAATGAGGACGAAATCCTCGCCGCCGCCGAAGCCGCCCATGCCATGGAATTCATCCGCAAGCTGCCGCAAGGCCTGGCCACGCTGACCGGGGAAAACGGCGTCAAGCTTTCCGGCGGCCAGCGCCAGCGCATCGCCATCGCCCGCGCCATTTTGAAAAACGCTCCCATCCTGATCCTCGACGAAGCCACCTCGGCGCTCGACACCCAAGCGGAACGCCATGTCCAGGCCGCGCTGGAAAACCTGATGCAGAAC
>JAIOJO010000450.1 GCA_019911985.1 Sulfuricellaceae bacterium
AGCCTATAGCCGCCGCGGCAGTTAAAGGTACGCTTCGCACCACTTATGCGCATAAGCCGCCTCGTTTTAGTGCCAAAATGGCGTGCTCCGCGAAAAACTACTCTCGCATCGCCCGCCTGCCCCACCGAGTCAACCCACGTATAAGCATCCATACAATTGATTATTATGATTTTTTACTAGGCATTATGCCCTGCAAATTTTTAATGCATAGATTGTTGCAAATCTGTAAACTTTTATCATGCAATATCTTTCATTCATTTGCTAACTAGCTCTTCTATTTGAGAGAAAGGCATCTTTTGCACATAGCCTTACTGGAAGACGACCCCGCGCAAACGAAACTAATGGAAGTATGGTTGGATATATCCCACCATAAGTGCAGCAGTTTTGCGACAGGACAAGCTTTTATCGATGCCCTGAAAAGGGAAACATTCGACCTGCTGATTATCGACTGGATGCTCCCCGACATACCGGGAGACCAAGTTCTCCGGTGGGTGCGGCAGAATCTCGGCTGGCAAATTCCCGTTTTATTTGCGACGGGCCGCGACGAGGAGGAGGCTATTGCGAGTATTCTAAAGCTCGGCGCCGACGACTATATGACCAAACCAGTCAAGCACTTGGAATTAATGGCACGCATCGAAGCACTGGAGAGGCGCTCAAATGCGTCCAAACGCAACGCCGAACGCCTGCAGTACGGCAATATCGAAGTGGATTTGGACGCCCGGCGCGTCCGCTTGTCCGGGCAAGAAGCGGATATGACGCAGAAAGAGTTCGAACTCGCGGCCTACATGCTTAAAAACAGCGGCAGGCTGTTGTCGCGGGTGGATTTACTGGAACAAATTTGGGGCTTGAATTCGGATGTGGATACCCGAACAGTCGACACTCACATCAGCCGTTTGCGTAAAAAATTACACTTGGTACCCGAAAACGGCTGGCGCCTGACGCCCGTTTACGGCTACGGCTACCGCCTGGAACCCGTAAACGAAACCGAAAAGACGGATCACTAGGAGCGCCGCCTCGATTCACGCTGCCTAGCGCCGCAGACAGCCCCTCTCCTTCGCCATGCCCGCAGCCCAAGAGCCCCGCCATACGTCGAGGATGGCACGCAGAAAGCGGGCGAGCCGAGCGCGGAGACGCTAGGATCTGTGGAAATGGACATCGACCAGCTCGTAACCGCGCGCTTCCCGGTATTCGGTAATCCGGCCCAGCTCCACCAAACCCTCGCGTTCGCTGGCTACAGACCGAAAGGTGCTGGGGCGCAGCCGCCCCCCGCTCACCCCTTCGCACTGGGCCAGCACCCATGCACCGAACAAATCCTGTTGCAGACTGACGGTATAGAAACGCGAACTACTCCGGTGGCGCCAATGCAGCAGCACGGCCTTCCTCCCTACATAAGACCCGGAACTATTCTAACGTAAAGATCTAGCCGATGCAGGGCTTAGTGCCAACGCTCGAAAACATTCTGTGCGGCATGGCGAATTTCCACCTGGAGGTTCAGGATATTGTACTCGTCCGCATTGTCCGTATTGAACTGACTGGTATCCGGCCCGAGCACATAACGGGAAACCGTACCGTCCTCGACGCCGCCCACCAGCCGCATCTGCGAGCGTAGCGCGGGCTTGAGGTTGACGGCATATTCGTGCCACTCCTGCTTTTCGGACTCGCGGCGGTTTTTCTCCGCCGCGTCGGAATGGTCGTCGCCTAGCCACAACCACGTCTCCATGAATCCTTCGGCCACTTTTTTCAACTCATGATAGAGCGTATCGCCCAAGGGTTGCGCCGCCGCCAGTTTATCCCCGTCGAGATTGTAGACGAATTGAGCACCCATCCCATCGCTGAGCAAGCTACGTCCCGGCGAATCCTCGATGAACTCCAGAGGCCGCGAATGCGCCATTTTCTCCAGCAATTCCGGATTGGTTTCTTGTAACTGTTGATACATCTCGGGGGAAAGATGCACGGTGTTATCGACCTCTTGGCTACCCGCCCGGAAATTTTTAGCGTAATCGAAAAAGAAGCAGACCTTGCGCTGATTAATATAAAACCCTACAAAACGGTCTCCCCGGTCGTCATAAATCACGGCGTCAAATGCACCCGTCGCCGCGGCGACTTCCATGGAAGTGACAAAATGGCTCAACTTTCTTCTCCTTTTCAATGGACAGACCGTCCGGCACAGGGCAACAGACCCGATCCAATTCCGACAATAACGTTCGGGTATTATCCGGGAGAGCGCCCCGGATGGCAATGCCCAAGCTTTAACCCGGGCGATCCATTCGGCGGCTCTTCGGGCTGACGTAAACGCCGGCGGAAAGACAGCGGCCATAAAACAGCCTCGCAAGCCGTCTCGGCTCTACTGAACAGATCGGCTTTAAACAAGCCAAAATCAAACCGGATCAAGCCCCTCCACGCCGAGCGAAAGAGCGATTATGCACACAACTTAAAGTAATTCCTTAAAGGTGGCGCAAACCCATTGAAGCGTCAGGGAACAATTACATCTACTTGATTTTATTGAATATATAAACGAGTAAAAACTAATCAATCTATAGAAAACGTATATCGCCCGTAGAGTTACCCCTTTGCCGCTCAAGCTATCCACATACTTATCCACAGCTTTTGTGGAGGCCCAGAAGGATCACTCCGCGTCAAGCGGAAGCCCCACTTAATTTAAGCGGCGCTTTCCCGTCAGCCACTTACATGCCGTTTTAAAATCCGCTGCACCGCGTTGCGGCAAAAACCACGCGAAAGCAAGTGCGCAGCGCTCCGGTGGCGTAGGCTCAGAATGTTCGAATCTTAGAAGCTGTTTTAATAAATCCTGAGCCCGCGTTCCCCCGGCCACTCCACCCGAGGACAAGGAGGCGATAAGCCCGTGAGGGCTAGGCGCGGCGAGCGCCGTTTGCTTATGCCAAATCAGCGAGTCGTAACGACGCCCTCGCGGGCTTATCGCCTCAACCCTCCACCCGCAAGGGGTAGGCCGTGGTTGTAAAACCGATAAATCGGCAACAACCACGCTCCGGGCCGGTGGCAAGCGGGTCCCAGGGCTTTGTTGCGGGCCGCTTA
>JAIOJO010000451.1 GCA_019911985.1 Sulfuricellaceae bacterium
GCTATGCCCTGCTCGGCAACGCCGCCTGGGCGCGCCAACAGCGCCGCGCCGCGGCGGCGTTGCCGAGCAGGGCATAGCTCAAGGCGGTGAGGCGGGCGGGCAGCCAATTGAGTCCATCGTCCAGCCGCGCCGCCGCCCAGCCAAAATAGCGGTAGCGCTCGTTCTTGTAGCCCCACATCGCATCCAGCGTATTCGCGAGGCGATAGAGCACCGCCCCCGGCGCGCCCGCCAGAAAAAACCAGAACAGCGCGCCGAACACCGCGTCGCAGCCGTTTTCCAACACCGACTCCACCGCCGCGCCGGCGACGGCGGTCTCGTCCATCGCGGCGGTATCGCGGCTGACGATGCGCCCGATGCGCTCCCGCGCCCGCGCCAAATCGCCCTCGGTCAAGGCGGCGCGCACCTCGCCGGCATGCTGCTCCAGGCTAGCCGCGCCCAGCGCGAGATACAGCAGAACGGCCTCGGCCGGCCAGGCGTAGGCGTCCAAGGCATGCAGCACCGCCCAGAGCGGCAGCACGATGCCGCCCAGCAGCAAGGCGACCGCCGCCGCACCGCGCCAGCGCCGCCCCCGCGCCGAGACACTAGCGTCGCCGTAGAACTGCCCTTCCAGGCGCGACGCCAAGCTGCCGAAACCCACCAGCGGATGCCAGCGCGGCGGCTCTTTCAGCCAGCGGTCGAGCAGCACGGCGGAGACGGCAAGGATGGCGGCGCTCACGCTCAAAACCTCAGCGCCAAGGCCAGCAGCGCGCCCGCCTCGGTCAGCTCCACCGCCGCGCCCAGCGTGTCGCCGGTAATCCCGCCGAGCCGGGCCAGGCAGGCGCAGCGCAGCAGGAAGAGCAACACGGCCGCCGCCAGCAGCGCTTTCCAGCCGTCCGCGAGGAAACAAATTCCGGCAGCCGTCAAAAGCAGCAAAACGACGGCCGCCGGTTTCGGCAAGTGACCGGCAATGGCCGCGCCCAAGCCGCCGTGGCGCACGTAAGGCGCGCTCAGCAACAAAGCCGGCAACGCGGCGCGCCCCAGCACCGGAGCCGCCAGCAAGGCAGGCCAGGCGGCACCTCCCTTGAGCAGCGCGGCCAAGGCGGCGAATTTCAGCAGCAGCGCCAGCACCACGGCGGAAACCGCCGCCGGGCCGCTGCGCGGGTCTTTCATGATCTCCAGCGTGCGCTGGCGGTCGCCGTGGCCGCCCACCCAGGCGTCGGCGCTATCGGCCAGGC
>JAIOJO010000452.1 GCA_019911985.1 Sulfuricellaceae bacterium
ATCTCCCAGCGCGCAACGAAGATTTGCTGTTCGTTTTCGACGTTTCCCGACAATACGCCGCGAATATTTACCGCGTCCGAGATATTCACGCAAAACATTTCGGGCGTCAGCCCTCGCAGATCGAAGCGGGACAAGTCGGCGAGTTGGTCGATCACGGCTTGGTATTTCAGGTAATTTTCCTTGGCGAAAGCCCGGATCTCGGCGCCATGCACTACGACCACGACTTTTCCAGGGACGACGGCGTTCACGTTTTTTATGAAGCTGACCAAGGCGTTCAGCTTTTTAGGGTCGTCATAATTGACGTCGTAGACGCGGTTGATAGCCGGGTATTTGTGCATGTCCACCTTCGCGGTGCCATAAGGTTCCATATCGTCGGCCATTGCGGACAAGTAGTTCGTCAGCATAAAAAGAGCGAAAATCGATGCGATTACTTGTTTCATGTTCATTGTTGCCTCTCCAATTTATTTTGTATGAAGTTATTTGCGGTATTGCACTCGATAGTCTAGCCGTTTCCCGCCTCGTCTGGCGACAAAAAATGCTCCGAGTTATTACCCAAAAAAGGTAACAGCACCCGCTTCAACTGGTCAGTGTGGGTAGAATTATGGAATAGTGCTTAATAGGCAAGTACAGAAGCCAAACGCCCCGTAAGAAGGAGCTCTGTATTAGGTGCTTGGCGGAGAGGGCGTCCGATTAACCCACGTTCGCTGCCCTGTCCGCCGTCCGGAACAGCCCGTTTTTTACGCACCCTAGCCCGCAGGGCGCATGGGGCGGCGGGATGCCCCGGATTCCATTTGATCCGTTTTGTGTAGGTTGGGCACGGGGTGCCCAACCTGGCTGGCCTATCAGCAACAGAAACGCATCGAGCATGCCCGCAATCTGTCCGAAGCCACCCCACCGCATTATTAGGAAAACCCCATCACTTCCCGCACCGCTAGAAATACCTGTTCCATGAAATCCTGGTCGCAGCAGGTAAGCGCTTCGCCGATCAAGCGGCGGTTGTCGATGGCGCGTAGTTGGTCGATCAAGAGGTCGGAATCCCTTTCCAGTCCATCGCGGGCCTTGAGGCGCAGCCGTAGGGGTTCGGCGTCATCGGTCAGGGTGGTGGTGAGCGGAATGACGATGGTGGAAGGATGTCCGGCGTCCAGCAATCCCTGGTTCTGCACCACCAGCACCGGGCGTATCTTGCCTGGCTCGCTGCCGCGCCCGGGGTTTAAGTTGGCGAGATAGACCGCCCCGCGCTCAAACGGCACCATCGTCTAGCCCGTCGAACTCCGCGTTGACCTTCATGCTTTCCCCGCGCACCCTCAGGCTGAGCGCTTTCAGCCGCTCACGGCGGTGTTTTTCCTGCATTTCGTGGTTCATCGCCTCCAGCGCCAGGCGCACGTATTCGGCGCGTGGGATGTGCAACTCGCGAGAAAACGTATTCACTTCTTCAAGCAGCGAGTCCGGCAAGCGGACGGATACCATGCTCATGATTGTATCTCCATGTGTATTTCATAATGGGATACTAGCCTGAGTGTTTGGCAATGGCAAGCTATAGGGATGCTCTGGATTTCATTTCATCCGGTCTCCCTGCCCTTCGACCTCGGCTTCATGGACACCGCGCAGATGCCCTGTCCGCCGTCCGGAACAGCCCGTTTTTTGCGCACCTGCCCCATTTTTCGGAAGCGCGGAGGGGTGTTGGAACGATAAAAGCGCGGTCCTCCGCTTAAAACTCAAGCAATTTTACTGACCCACCTTGCGCCTCCGCTTAAAATTTATGCAATCGCGTTTCTCAAGACGAGTCCGGTCCCGGGACGGCCCGGACGCAGAGCAATCTGGCGAATGCGCCGCGCGCTTACCTGGTGCAGGCGGGCGATACGCTGCCCCGCATCGCGCAGGCGATGTGGGGGGATGCGGGCTTGTGGACGTACATCGCGGAGGCGAACGGGATATCCGATCCGACTTCGATCGGCGCGGGGCAGTTGCTCTCTCTGCCGGCGCCAGATGCGGTGGGGGCCGGCAGCCGCTTCGGCAGCGCGATCTTGCGGCCTTACGATCCGTCGCAGGCGATCGGGGATACCAGCCCGCAGACATCGGACATCGGGGTCAGGTCTAGATAACGGACATCGGGGTCAAATATGGACATCGGGGTCAGGTCTAGATAAGATGCTATTAGCTAC
>JAIOJO010000453.1 GCA_019911985.1 Sulfuricellaceae bacterium
CGATAGGAGTTAAAAAACAGGAAGCCGAAAAACGCTCCTTCCAGAAACATCGGCATGGTATAGCTGGATTTGTATTTCATCGCGGCAATGCGGCGGGTGTGATCCGCCTGCACATCGCTGAATATATCCAGGTCGTTTACCAGGCGCGGCCGGCCGATTTTCAATATTTCCTGCAGCGAGGCCGAATCGGCCAAGTGGGAGGAATAAAAATTCATCGTGTTGACGCCGCCGCTGCTATTCACAAAGGTTTTCAGTAGATCGGTTTCCGCGTCGTAGACGGCGAAGGCAATCCGGTCGATGAAATCGAAGCGCTGTTTCAATAGGCCGTGAATGGCTTCTATTTTCTTCGCGAGCGGCAGCTTTTCGTTCAGCGCGGCGAAAAAATCCTGATGTTCGAACATGATCGCTAAGCTCCGCAGTGATGAGTTTGAACTTTTGCAAGCAAGCCCCAAACGCCCTCGGCCGGGCGGCCTTTCTTGCTTGCGCTCGATACGTCCGAACGATATTTTGCCAGATATTGGGTACGGATGTACTAGGAATGGCCGGGGTTGCAATTCAAGACGGTATCTGACCCTGCGCTCTCCGCTTGATATGATCGGGGTGTGCTCATATACTCGAACCACCCTCAGTCTTGAGGATTCTTGCGGTTAAATTTGCACCATGCGCCTCATTTTTCGCAGCCACGCCATCAAGCGCATGTTCGAGCGCAATATAACCCTGGAAAATATCCAGCACGTGCTGGTCACAGGTAAGTCGATCCGGGAATCCCAAGGACACACCCTATCCTAGCCGCCTGGTATTGGGGTGGATAACCGACAAACCGCTTCATGTCGCCACCGCCGACGATGCCGAAACGGGGACGACCATCGTTATTACAGCCTCTTAGCGTGTGAGAAGCCGATTTCGAAAGGAAAAAACCATGAAATGCCCCATTTGTAAGCACGGCGACACCAAGCCCGGCTATGCCAGCATCACCTTGGAGCGCGGCGACGCAACCTTGGTGTTCAAGCACGTGCCGGCCACTATCTGTGACAACTGCGGCGAAGAATTCATCAGCGAGGAAATCACCGGAAGCCTGTTGGAGCGTGCCGGTCGAGCTGCCGCCGAGGGGGTTCGGGTCGATGTTCGGGAATACCAGGCGGCTTGAGCGGCGTAGGTAAGGAGAGTAGAAAATAACCTTGTCCCCAATGGCACGCTGCGCGGCTTTATCGCGTCAGCGGGATGTTCAGATACCGTCTTTTGTGTCTACGAAATCGGGGGGATTAACAATTAGGTCGTACCAGTAGCAAGAGGACTGCTGAAGGGTGACATACCAGTCCTTTGTCGATCCAGCATAGGCTGGATTGGATGCGATATTACCAAGGTAGCCACGAGACACTGGCGCTGCTCCTATGACGCATAACGTAAAAGTGAGGGGCTGCGCGCTTTTGCGCAGCCCCTCTCGACTGCCGGGTTGGGTTCCGTGTCACCCGTGGCCGGCTTCGGCATGCAACTTCAGCCCAAGAGCACCGATGACTTTAAGGATGGTGTCGAAGCCAGGGCTGCGTTCGCCGGAAAGCGCTTTGTAAAGGCTTTCGCGAGACAATCCGGCATCGCGTGCGACCTGTGACATACCCTTGGCACGAGCAATATCGCCAAGGGCTTTGGCAATAAATGCGGCATCCCCGTCAGCTTCTTCAAGGCAGGCCTCAAGATAAGCCGCCATTTCCTCAGGGGTTCTGAGGTGTTCGGCGACGTCATAGCGAGTGGTAACGGTCTTCGTCATGGTGGTTACTCCGAAAGATTACGTGCGAGGCGCAAGGCGGCTTTGATGTCCTTGGCTTGGGTGCTCTTGTCGCCACCGGCCAGCAGAATGATCAGTTCTCGCCCTCGCTTCTTGAAATATACCCGGTAACCGGGGCCGTAGTTGATTCGCAACTCCGAAACTCCTTCGCCAACCGGCTCGACATCTCCGGCGTTTCCAGCAGCGAGCCGTTCGATTCTTGTTTGGACTCGTGCTCTCGCCTGAAGGTCGCTCAGGTCGTCGAGCCATTGAGCGAAGAGCGCGGTTTTGCGAATTTCAATCATACGACCACTGTGGCCGCACGGCTACATATTGTCAATGTCCATACGGCAGTTCTGAGGTGCCCAACGTAGAAGTAACCGGCGCTGCGCGGCTTTATGTGCAGCGTCCGTGTTGACTGCCGGGTTGGACACCAAGTTCACAAGGCATCGATGAATTCGTCTGGCGATATATCGGCTTGGCGCAGAACACCCGCAAGAGTGCCAATCTTGATTTCGCTGTGCATTGGAACGATGCAGCCTTTGGAACCACGCCGCATGATGACATGGCTACCGGATTGGCGAATTTTCGTAAACCCCAATCGTTCAAGCGCCCTAACTGCCGTGGCGCCAGAGACATGCGGTAACTTAGGCCTGTGCGGGAACGCTGAACATCGTAACCAGCGGATGTCCAGGTGCAAGAAGAGGAAACTCAGACAAATAGAGCGCTGTGGCTTCCGTTAAGTTGGTAATGGCCTCTTCAACCGTTTCACCTTGAGTCGTGGTACCGGTTTCTGGATTGAGGGCAACATATCCGCCTTCTTCGGCAGGGGTAAGAACCGCAGTTAATTCCATGACCATGACTCCGACGGCAAAAAAGCTAATTGTCGCGCATTCTGGGTGTGGGTGTCCAACGTGAAAGTCACCGGCGTTGCGCAGCTTTATCGCGCAGCGTTCGGTGGAATGATGGGTTGGGCGTCTTTCACGACATTGCATCCCACATGGATTTTGTGTCGGCGAACATGCGGAACCTGCAAACCTTCCCACCACGAAGGTCGTATACATGAGCCGCCGCCGCTTGCATTTGTTTCTTTGTCGAATGGTGAATCCCGGCATAACTGCCGATGACAATAATCGTTGATCCTGCGTCGAGAAACTGCGAGATGTCATAGGAGAAACCTTCCCACTCACTCCTATTGCCCTTGAACACGGCTTCTATTACAGCTTCGGCACCTTTTCGGCATGCGCCATTTGGAAATCCTACGTTTTGAATCCATTCGAGATCATCGCTGCAAATAGCGCGAAAGCCATCATCATCTTTCTCGCGGAAGCATCTATAGAGTTCTTGGATTACCTCAATGTTCGTCACGTTCACTCCTTGACGCCCAACGAGGCTGTAGAAAAAGTATCATCCCAGCATCTTGCCTCAAGCGCCGGATTGCATCAACATTCATCCATCATTATTCTGATGGATGAAGCAGCTCATGGCGCGCTACAAACACATCGACACCAGCCCCCGGTTTCTCGCCGTTGACCTGCAACGGCAACTGCTACCCGGCACCTTCGAACACGCACTGAATCACCTGCTCGATCACGAACTCGACCTGTCCGGCTTCGATGCCCGCTTCTGCACCATCAGCACCATCAGGGTCAGGTCTAGAAAAGAAGCACATCATCCGCCAGCCCTAGCGATTTTCCCCACCGTCGTGAAATGTAGCCCAAAGTAATCGGCGAGTTGTTGGTAAGAATACCCGCCCGTCGCGTAGGCCGCCACGATGGCCGCATTTCTGTCTTGTGCGTGACGCTCGATTTCCGCTAATGGAGGCGGCGGGGGGCGACGCTGCGCCATGGGGATTTGCACATCGTCTTTGCCTGATGGGAGGTGGGCTTGCATGCGTTGTACAAATTGTTCATCGCCCAGGAACACCTGGCCCTTGAGATTCGGCCAAGGCGAAGCCGCCTTGATGCCCTCGGCCACGAACTGCGCATAACGCTGTTGTGCCAGGCTGCGCCGTTTAGCGAACTGCGCCAGCAAACCGTCTAGCGCTAGCCAAGAGGGTGGCGGCGCCAGGCCCACGGATGCCCGGTAACTGCTCCATGTCCAGTCTGCCGGGTTCTCCACCATGCCTGCGCGAACAGGGTTGAGCACGACATAACGCGACAACTCCAGCAGATAGGCATCGCTATCCACCAGAATGGCTTTGAAGCGCCCTTGAAACAAGTGCCCCACGCGCCGGTGCCGCCGATTGCTGGCCTGGGTGTAGACGCCGTTGAGCTGGCGCATGCCCTTGGACAAATTGCCGTCCGGCGTTTGAACCAGCAAGTGGTAGTGGTTATCCATCAGGCACCAAGCATGGCATATCCAATTGAACTGGGTCATGACCTGCTCCAGCGTCGCCAGAAACATCAGCCGGTCCGGGTCGTCCTCGAAGATATCTTCGCGCCTGTCACCGCGCGCGGTGACGTGATAGAGGGCATCGGGAAATTCTATGCGGATGGGGCGGGACATGATGGAGGGAATATAGCATGGGATACGCTGCTAATCTAGACCTGACCCTGCGCGCGCTTGACCGGATATGGGAGAAACACCAACTACGCTGGAAACTGAAGGCGCGTATCGTCCGTTATGCGGACGACTTTGTGGTGCTGTGTGCAGGTGCAGTTGATGCGCCACTGGCAACGGTACGGCATGTGCTGGATCGCCTTGATCTCACGCTTAATGAGACCAAGACCCGCATTGTTGATGCCAGACAAGAGAGCTTCAACTTCTTGGGTTTTGCAATCAGGGTGAGCAAGGGATTGAAGACGGGCAAAAGTTATCCGCATGTCTGCCCTGCGCCGAAATCTCTTGTAAAAATCAAAGATCGTATAACACAGTTGACCGGACGCGAACGCACACCGATACCGTTGGACGATATTGTCGGGAGTATGAACGCCACCCTTCGCGGGTGGGCGAATTACTTCCACTATCGCAATTCCAACGGTGTGCTGGAAAAGGTGAAAGTGCATGCAGAAGAGCGCCTGCGCACACACCTGATGAAGCGGCACAAGGTCAAAGATCGAGGGATCGGTCTTGGCCGTTTCCCGAGCCAACGGCTTTATACGAAATATGGGCTATACAAGGTTCCGACAACGGCTGGCTGGAAAGCGGCGCATGCCTTGGCGTGAAGAACATCGGAAAGCCGTGTGCGGGAAAACCGCATGCACGGTTTGATGAGGGAGGGCAGGTGAGAACCTGTTCTCTACTCTACCTGAGCGTTGCTTACTGAGCGTTGCTGCTACCGTGAACGCGTCTTGCGGCAACTGGCACAGCGCGCCGAAAAGATGGGCATGAAACTCGTCGCCAGTGAAAACGCCGCTTGAATACGTCATGTAGGATCAGTCACTTGGGTGGTGTTTCTTGAGAGACGTCCTAACGAACCGACCGAAGCAGTTTTGGTATTTCATCGTAGTCATCTACCCAAATAACATTGATACCAAGCGCATTGGCATCTTGTTCTTCAAGTAGCCTCGCAAGGTCATCTAGAACGTCGTCTTTGGTCCCGAAGCGAGGTCGCTTTTTGAGAATGTAATGGCTTAGGGTTTTGTCTGGATTCTTCCGCCAAGCTACATCAAGCAGTCGCCTTAAGTTGGGGTCCGTGAGGCTTACTCCGACAAACAGGCAGGTGTTTTGCGTGAGCTTATTTAGCTGAATGAGGTTCGACCAACTGAACGGATCGATGAATTGGCTGTGGTAGGCGTCCTCGCTGAAAACAATGTCGGTTTCATCCGGAATTTTCCCAGTTCTTGGCAGGTATCCATGCACGTGATAAACAGGGAGTTCATTGGGGTCGTGCTTAATTGCTTCCGTGTAAATTGCTCGATTGAGGATCGTAGCAGTCGTAAGGTTCTCTTCGATAAGCCCGTCAAAATTGAACGTAACTATCGAGTCAAGTGGCTTGCCGTCGCGCTGAGGTCTCGACAAATCGACGATTGCGTCAATCAAATCACATGTCGTTGGCTTCGCAGAGTAAAGAGCATCGCGTACTTTCTTCCCGAAGTCTTTTCCCAAATTATTCTTAAGGTATTTGCCAAGAATGAGCGACGAGGCGCCATGGCGATTGTTGAATTCTTCAGCCGCATTACTTCCAAAATTGAGCGAATGATCTTTGGATAAACGTTCAATCATTGACTCCAGGAGCCGGAGCAACAATTGATTCCAAACAGGAATTCCGGCGCCAACCGATACACCCGCACCACAAACCAAAGTGAGCCGTCCAGATTTTAGGGCACCCCCAAGGGCTGCGACTTGACCAGCAAGGCTGTCCGTTCGTTGCTCGTTACTTCGACGTGGGGCGTCTGCTTCCTTGCGCTGAACAATTACGAGTGACTGAACCAACTTATCAAGTCCTCCCGCAAGGTCTCGTGAAAGATCAAGGTAGAGGTAGTTCGAGAGATAACTTGGGACAGCACTGTCGTCTAGGAGGACGGGAATAATCTTTGGTTCGCGTTTTGATAACTCACTAAGGGCAAGAGACGAGAACTCTTGGAGCATCCATTTAGATCGAAGAGCATTCGCGCTGACAATAACCAGTATCGCGTCTGCTGAGCCAATTCCTTCGTGAATCTTCCGTGAGATATTGTCGCCCGGCCGTAGCTTGAGGTGGTCAATCCACACCTCATGCCCAGCCTGTTTCAGTCGATCGGTGATTAGATCAACCGTTGGCTTATCTTGGTGGCTATAGCTGATAAATATGCGCATGGGAATGGACGTCTAATCGGGATAGGAGAAGACCTCACGGCCTCCCCCTCCCACACCACCGTGCATACGGGACCGTACACGGCGGTTCAATGAACAGATTCCTGTCATCCTGCGAGAGATGGCAGACCCAAACTGCTGAAGTACTTCGCCGGCAAAGCCAGCGATAGCGCCGGGGTTTTC